>JAZSJN010000031.1:0-5872 GCA_045534315.1 Candidatus Scatosoma sp. | reverse complement strand
CAAACGTGTCGTTTGTCGGGCGGTTTTTATCCAAAGAAAAAAGAAAAAATCCTGTTGAAAAACAGGATTTTTTCTTTTGGCGACCCAGAACGGGCTCGAACCGTCGACCTCCAGCGTGACAGGCTGGCGCTCTAACCAACTGAGCTACTGGGCCATCTTATATATAAAACATATTTGGTGGGCCTTCACGGATTCGAACCGCGGACCAACCGGTTATGAGCCGGCAGCTCTAACCACTGAGCTAAAGGCCCGTTTTGTTTCGACGTCAAGTCAAGACACAACGCTTAGTTATAATAAACGATTTGTATAAAAAAGTCAAGTATTTTTTTAAGAAAAAGTAAAAAAACTTTTCGACAATACTAATTTTTTTTCGCGCGGAAATGACAAAATTTTTCCGCGTTTCTTTTTTACAATAGATTTACGTGTTTTCAAGGAGAAAAGATATGCAAATACGTGCACAGTTAAACGATAGAGTTTTATACGTGGAGCTTTACGGCGAGATCGATCAGCATAATGCGGTGCGTGCCCGTCAAGCGGCAGACCGCTATGCCGACGATTACGCTATGCGCAGCGAGAGAGCGGTGTTCGATCTGCAAAACGTGTCCTTTATGGATTCGACGGGGATTGGATTTTTAATCGGCAGATATAAAAAATTCACCCGTTACGGTATACCCGTATACGTAACGAATCCGTCTATGGCGACGGACAGAATACTGCAAATGAGCGGCGTGTATACGCTTATGCCAAAAATTTAAGGAGAAAAAGTATGCATAATTTCATGAAATTAGAGATTGCGGCTCGCAGTGAAAATGAAAGTTTTGCCCGCAGTGCGGTGGCGGCGTTCGCGCTTTGTTTAGGGCCGTCCTTATCCGAGCTTTCGGACATAAAAACAGCGGTGTCAGAGGCGGTAACTAACGCGATTGTACACGCATATCGCAAGCAAGAAAACGGCATGATCTCGATCGGTTGCATAGCCGAATCCTTTTCGCCTGACGATAACGGCGGTGAGAACGCAGGCGGTATTCTACATATCGAGATCACCGATCAGGGTTGCGGGATTGAAAACGTAGAACAGGCACTATTGCCCTTTTATACCACCCTTGCCGACGAAGAGCGTTCGGGCATGGGGTTTACGGTCATGCAGACCTTTTGCGACGGCTTTTCCGTAGAAAGCGAGCGTGGTAAAGGGACGACCGTACGTTTAAAAAAGCGTATCGGCGTAGCGTTTGAAGAAAACGGTGTGGAAATGCCTTGCGACGGGGAATTGATCGGGTTGGAAAGGGACGGGGTTCATGCTGGATGAAAAGAGCACAATCGAATATATTCGCCGTGCAAAAACGGGGGAGCAAACGGCAAAGGAAATGCTGATCGAGCATAACGTTTCCTTAATAAAGTGTATCGTCAAACGGTATTTGGGTAAGGGCGTGGAGTACGACGATTTGTTTCAGATCGCCTGCATGGGTTTTTTGAAAGCGATTGCGGGGTTTGACGAAAACTTCGGTGTAAAATTTTCCACCTACGCCGTGCCGATGATCGCGGGGGAGATTAAACGTTTTATGCGGGATGACGGTGTGGTAAAGGTTTCCCGTACCATGAAACAGACGGCAAAGGAAATCAACGCGTTTATCGAAGCGTACGTACTTGCGCACGGGCGACAGCCGTCGATTGCGGAGATCGCCGTTAAATTTAACATGGACGAAGCCGAAACGGTATTTACCATGGGTTCGTCTAAAATGCCGTTGTCTTTGCAAAGTAGTACGGATCGCAAGGACGGGAAAGAGCGGGAATTGATTGAAACGCTGCCCGCCGCCGACGATCAGGAAGAGATGTTAGACCGTATGCTATTAAAAGGCGCAATTGAGAGTTTGTCCGAACGCGACAGAAAAATTATCGTTTTGCGCTATTTTCGGGATATGACGCAAAGCGAAGTGGCGGAGCGTATCGGCGTAAGCCAAGTACAGGTATCTCGCATTGAAAATCGAATTATAAAAGACTTTCGCGCGAAATTGAGCGGATGAAAAGGAACGCGTTTTGTGAAAATATCAAAGCTTTTTCGCAAAGCTGCGTTTTTTGTTTGCAAACGAGAAAAAATCTGTTATAATAGAGCTATGAGTAATCAAAGAAAAAAGCAAAACTCAAAATACAATGCGCCCAAGCCGTTGCCGCTGACCGTGCCTACGCAGGCGAAAGCGTCGGGGGTGGCGTATTCAGCGGTGATTATGATCTCGTTGATCCTTTCGTTGATCGTGTCTATCACGCTCGGCGTGATGGGGGTGGTCATAACCGAAAAAGACGCGAAACCAAATTGGTATATTTATTTAAATTACCTATTGCCACAAATTTCGCTGTTTTTGACGGCGGCGTTGTATTTAGCTTGGCTCAAACGCCCGATAGCGCAGGTAGCGAAAGAACAAAAATGTCAACCCAAATATTTTTTGTTGGCGGTGCTGTTGCAGATCGGTTTACTGTCGCTTGGTACACTAAACGACATGTTTTTGCGCTTTTTAGAACGGTTTGGATATAAGCAATCGACGTTGATCCTTCCCGATTTGCAGGGGTTTGGTTTGTTTGCTACGATTTTTTGCGTGGCTCTGCTGCCGGCGGTATTTGAAGAAATTTTCTTCCGCGGAATATTGCTCAAAGGACTGCGCAGTTTTGGGACGATCGGCAGTATTTTTCTTTGCGGGGCGTTGTTTTCGCTCTATCATCAAAATCCGATACAAACGGTATATCAATTTGCATGTGGCGTGGCGTTTGCGTTTATGGCGATTAGGGCGGGCAGCATTTTACCGACGGTATTTTCACATTTTCTCAATAACACGCTCATTATCGTCTTGACGAGATTTGGCATAGAGAGCATACCGACGTCTGTATACGTGCCGTACGTGATCGTAACGTCCCTTTGTTTGATCGGCTCGCTTGCCTATCTGTTTTTCTTCGACGTGCCGAAAACGGGAACTGTGCCTGAAAAGAAAAAATCGCAGGAACAACAACGAGAAATACAGGAAAAGAAATCGGAACGCGTACGCTTTTTTGTTTGCGCGGCGGTGGGGATCGCGGTGTTTGCGGGCAACTGGATCACTTCGCTTATGAAAGGTTTTTAAGGGGTAAACGGCATGCAAAAAATCTATTTTACGGTCGTGGGAAAAATTAAGGAAAGCTTTTATCGAGATGCGGTCGCCGAATACGTGAAACGTCTTTCCCGCTTTGCCAAGGTGGAGATCAAAGAACTGCCCGAAGGCGCAAACCCCGAGGCGGAAGCGGACGAAATTTTGCGCAATTGCAGGGGATACGTGATCGCGCTTGCCGTGGAAGGGGAAAAGCTTTCCAGCGAAAAGCTTGCGGATAAATTGCAAAAAATTACCGATATGGGCAAGGATATTACCTTTGTGATCGGTTCGTCTTGCGGACTTGCCGATCGGGTAAAACAGGCGGCGGATTACCGTCTTTCCTTTTCGGATATGACCTTTCCGCACCAACTTATGCGGGTGATTTTGGCGGAACAGGTTTATCGCGCGTTTATGATCAACGCAGGGGCGACGTATCACAAATAAGGACGTTTGACATATAATAATGGCATGGATATTTACGGGTTTGTGCAGCGGTTTTACGAAAGCGTAAAAACGGAAAAGGCGGTGATCGGAAAGAGCCTTTTCGGCAGAGAGATCTATGCGATTAAATTGGGCGACGGTGTGCCCGTGGGGATAGCGCAATACGCGTTGCACGGCAGAGAATATATCACGGCAAAATTGGCGGCGGCGCAATTTGAACGCGGCGGGGTAATCGGCAGCGTTTGGTTGTTGCCGCTCGCAAATCCCGACGGCTGTCTGCTCAGCCAAACGGGGATTACTTCCGCGCCGAAAGAAAGAAAAGAAGAGTTGCTTGCGTTCAACGGCGAACGCGGCGAAGATTTTTCGCTGTGGAAAGCGAACGGGCGGGGGGTAGATCTCAACGTAAATTTCCCTGCGCGGTGGGGGACGGGCGCAAAAAACGTTCGTTTTGCGGGCGCGGAAAATTATATCGGGGCAAAGCCTTTTTCCGAGCCTGAAACAATCGCTCTTAAAAAATTTACGGAAAAAATTCGCCCGCAATATACGCTCAGTTATCACACGAAAGGGGAAGAGATTTATTGGCGTTTTCATCAATCGCGCGACAAAGCCGTGCGAGATCGTGCGTTGGCTACGGCGTTATCGCGTTCGACGGGGTATCCGTTGGCGCATGCCAAAAACAGCGCGGGCGGGTATAAGGATTGGTGTATACAGCGGTTTAAAATCCCGTCGTTTACCATTGAAACGGGATCGGACGAATGTTTGCACCCGCTGGGCGACGACGCCTTGCAAGAAATTATAGAAAAAAACGAAAACGCGCTCGCCGTATTGTCGGCGGTGTACGCAAAAACGGAAAGATAGCATGAAACGGTTGACAAGAGAAGAAAAATTTATGCGCGCGGCGATCAAGGCGGCAAAGCGCGGACTCGCGGAAGGCGAAGTGCCCATTGGCGCAGTCGTAGTATACGAAGATAAAGTGATTTCGCGCGGGTATAATCGCAGGGCGAAATTGCAGCTTGCGTCCGCGCACGCGGAAATGATGGCGATTGACAAAGCTTGTAAAAAATTCGGCTCGTGGCGGTTGCCCGAAGGTTGCGAATTGTACGTGACGTTAGAACCCTGTCCTATGTGCATGGGGGCGAGCTTGAATGCGCGTGTGGATAAAATTTATTTCGGCGCGTACGAGCAAAAGGGGCGGTCGTTGACGGCGGCGCTTGCGGATGCCAACCTGCTCAACCATAAAACGGAAGTGGTCGGCGGCGTTTTACAAGAAGAATGTTCGAAGCTTTTAAGTGGCTTTTTTATTGCGATGCGGCAAAAGCAAAAGGAAGAAAAGGAACGCCAAAAGACGGACGAATAAAATTTTACAAAAAAAGATATTTGAAAACGGGGTTTATTTGGTTGACTAAATTCCAAAAATAAGGTAGTATAAATAATGTGTTGTGGATAACTTTGAAAAGTGGCAAAAAAACATCGCTAAGATAAGTTATCGCACGGGGGAAGAACGGGCGCAAGCCGCCAATTAAAAAATCGAAAGAAAAAGTCCGACGCTATTGCAGCGGAAAAGCGCAAGGGCGGACGGATAAAAAAATAAGGATGGTTACACATGATAACGCACGGCAATGAAATCAAGTTGTTTTCTGGTAACTCTAACTTAGAGTTGGCAAAGGCAATCGCGAAAAAGCTCAATACAGAGCTTGGCGAAATCGAAGTCAACACTTTCTCGGACGGTGAGATCAACGTCCATATCGCGGAAACGGTCCGCGGCAGAGACGTGTTTATTATTCAGTCTACTTGTTCTCCCGTTAATGAAAATTTGATGGAACTTCTTATTATGATTGACGCAGCAAAACGCGCATCGGCAGGTCGTATTACGGCGGTTGTTCCCTATTTTGGGTATGCTCGTCAAGATAGAAAAGCACGTTCCCGCGATCCCATCACGGCAAAGCTTGTCGCAAACCTTTTGACGAAAGCAGGCGCTGACCGCGTTTTGACGATGGATTTACACGCAGAACAGATTCAAGGGTTCTTTGATATCCCCGTGGATAACCTGCTCGGCGGTCCTACCCTTTACAATCACTTTGCAAGACAGGGCAATATCGACGTAGTCGTTGCCCCTGACCTTGGTAGTGTAAAACGCTCTAGAAAAGTCGCTGAAAAATTCGGCGTGCCCCTTGCAATTATCGACAAACGTCGTCCCAAGGCGAACGTTATGGAAGTTATGAGTATTATCGGCGACGTTGCCGGCAAGAGATGTCTTATGATCGACTCTCTCATCCATCCCGCAGGTACGCTTTGCCAAGGCGCGCAGGCGATCAAGGCCG
>JAZSJN010000195.1:0-3325 GCA_045534315.1 Candidatus Scatosoma sp. | reverse complement strand
CCCGTGAAATGCAAATTGATGTCCGCCAGGTGTACAGTATCTGCTAAGGTATAGCGCTATCATCGTTCTTTGATCCCGAATACAGGACCAAGCGAAGGTTCGCGCAAAGCAAGACAAGCGCGCTTGCCGATTTTGGAAAGGCCGTCTGCAAGCCCGATAGAAACGGTCGTTTTCCCTTCGCCCGAAGCCGTGGGGTTAATCGCCGTCACCAAAATCAATTTCGCGTTTCTTTCCGCACTCTTAGGCAAAGAAATTTTCGCCTTATATTTGCCGTAAAGTTCCAACTCATTCTCGGTGAGATTGAGCTTTTTCGCCACTTCGCGTATGTCAATAAGCTGTGCAGATTCTGCAATTTGAATATCCGAAAGCATGTTGTTCTCCTTCGTAGTCGCACGGTTTTCCATCCGTTCATTCTGTTTGTTCTCTCATTATAGCACATATTTTAAAAAAATGGAATTGTTCGCCCCCGTTTTTTTGCATTTTTTTCGGGTTTTTTTATAAAAATCCCCGCCACGCGCCCGACAAATCGGCAAAAAACGTTTGACTTGACGGGAAGAACATTGTATAATGATAACGATACCAATTTTATTTAGGAGATCATACGGCTATGGCAGAAAAAAGAGCGGTAACGATGGAAAAACTCGTTTCCCTTTGCAAAAACAGAGGCTTTATCTTCCCTGGCAGCGAAATTTACGGCGGCTTGGCAAACACGTGGGACTACGGTCCTTTAGGCGTAGAACTGAAAAACAACGTCAAAAAAGCTTGGTGGAAGAAATTCGTGCAGGAAAACCCCTATAATACGGGTGTTGACTGCGCTATTTTGATGAACACGCGTACTTGGCAGGCGTCGGGGCATTTGGGCGGTTTCTCCGATCCTTTGATGGACTGCAAGAGCTGTAAAGCGCGTCACCGCGCAGACCATCTCGTAGAAAATTACGCCGAGAAAAAAGGTTTGCAGATTGAAGTAGCGGCAATGGACAACGACGCTCTCGAAGCGTTCATCAACGAACACAAGATCGTTTGTCCCGTTTGCGGCAATTCCGACTTTACGTCTATCCGTAAATTCAACTTGATGTTTAAGACCTTCCAAGGGGTTACGGAAGACAGCGCGAACACGGTTTACCTTCGTCCCGAAACGGCGCAGGGTATCTTCGTAAACTTCGAAAACGTTCAACGTTCTACCCGTATGCGCGTGCCTTTCGGTATCGCACAGATCGGTAAATCTTTCCGTAACGAAATTACCCCCGGTAACTTCACCTTCCGTACCCGTGAGTTTGAACAGATGGAACTTGAATTCTTCTGCAAACCCGGCACGGATTTGGAATGGTTTACGTACTGGAAAGATTACTGCCGCGATTGGCTGTTGTCCTTGGGTATGAAAGCGGAAAACTTGCACCTTCGCGATCACTCGCCCGAAGAACTTTGTTTCTATTCGAAAGCAACGACGGACTTTGAATATAACTTCGCGTTTGGTTGGGGCGAACTTTGGGGGGTTGCAGACAGAACGGATTACGATTTGAGCCAGCACGCAAAAGAATGTGGCAAGCCCATCACCTATCTCGATCCCGTAACCAACGAAAGATACGTACCTTACGTCGTTGAACCGTCGTTGGGCGCGGACCGTGTCGTTTTGGCGTTCCTTACCGATGCGTACGACGAAGAAGTAGTCGACGCGGAAAAGAACGACGTTCGTACCGTCCTTAGATTGCATCCTTTCCTTGCCCCTTACAAGTGCGCAGTGTTGCCTTTGCAGAAGAACTTGTCTGAAAAAGCGGACGAAATCTACGCAAAGATGATGAAGAAATTCCCCACGACGTACGACGTAACCGGTTCGATCGGTAAACGTTATCGCCGTCAGGATGAAATCGGTACGCCCTTCTGCGTAACGATCGACTTCCAAACGTTGGAAGATAACACCGTAACCGTACGCGATCGCGACAGCATGGAACAGATCCGCGTATCCGTAGAAGACGCAATTAAATATATCGAGGAAAAAATCCAATTCTAATTTGCTTTTGGCAAAATGAAAACGGCTGTTTAAACAGCCGTTTTTTTATTTGTTTTTATGCGTTTATTGAATGTCTTTCATCAGCTCTGCAGCGCCGAACACTTCCTTTTTCCATTCTTCCGTCGTCGCCGCCCAGGTCGTTTGCAATATCCCCACATACGCGTCTTGCGGCACGTTCTTTTTCACAAATTCGTGCAAGAGAACAATATTTTCATTAAAATACTCGTTGCTCCCGCCCGCAAAAATCTGAAAGCCTGCATCCCCCAAAATCTTGAACGGTTCTACACGAATTCTGTTTTCTTCCGTCAGATCGCCTTCAAATTGATTGAAATAATACCACGGACATTGTATCACCGATTTAGGGCACTTTTCTACAAATTCCTGCGGTTTATGCCGCGCGTAATCCGACCAAATACACGCCTGTACGCCGTTTTTTTCCACGCAATCGATCAGGTAATACAAATCGTGCCACCACAAATCGTTTTGACGAATGACTACGTAGTCGTATTTGGCTTGGTTTTCGTAAACTTCTTCGTCCATACCAAGATGCAAAATTTCAGGTTGAAACAGCGCGCATACTTCGTCAATCAAATCCCGACATACCTGATAATAGATTTTCGTCGATACCATTTTAGAATAGTCTTTCATCCACTCGTCGTGGCAGGTCGAAAAATTGAGTTTGGGGATAATCTTAATCCCCTTCGCGCGTAAATTCGCAATGATTTCCAAAATCTCTTCGCGCGACAGCGAGCCTTCAATCGCAAGCTCGGGATGGGATTCGTACACGATCCCGTCCGCCAAATCCAGCACGACCGTATTGATACCGCAACTATGCAAAAACGCAATCAATTCGTCAAACATGCGGCGGTCAAAGCGCATCTCTTCAGATCCAGCGCTTTTCCATACCTTGTAACCGTCTTCCTCTTCCTCGCCGTGATGATTGCCCACTTCGTACCAAAGGTTCGTGCCAATATGGATTAAAATCCCTTTCATAAATTCGTTGCTCATACCCATATCCCCTTAAAAATGCCCGTTTGCCAGATCTATTCCATGCGCACGTTTGTCAGGCACGATGCGGGGCGCGTCTTTGGCAACGTATTCGTCGGGGAAATGAATCATGACGTTTTCTTCTTCCAACATGGCTTGCAATTTACGGATATTCACGTCGGCAACGCCGCACCCCTCGTCTATCGCGAGACAAGCCGCGTTTGCCGCCGCCTGCGCCGTCAATATCGCGGGGGGAATTACACGGATAACGTCCCAACCGTATCCGTCGGCAGACGCGCAACGCCCCGCCGTCGACATGTTGGGGTAGTC
>JAZSJN010000091.1:0-4014 GCA_045534315.1 Candidatus Scatosoma sp. | reverse complement strand
CTAACGTCCGTCCAGTTTTCATACAAATCAGCAAACGTCGAACGTGCCACAATCGAGCCGGAAATGTCACCGCCCCCACGGGAAAAGGTTTTTACTTTACCGTTTGCACCCAAGCCGTAAAATCCGGGAATGACCGCGCGCGGATATTGTTTCAAAACTTCTGCCCCCAGAGCAAACGTCTTTTCTTGATCCAGCACACCGTTTTCGTCAAAGCGTACAAATTCAGTCGCGTCCACAAAAGGAACGTCCAACACCGCCGCCATGATCTTTGCCGCCAAAAATTCACCGCGAGAAGCACAATAATCACGCCCCGCGCCGTTCAAAATTTCCTTTTCTGCCTCCGCCAAGCCATCTTCAATATGCAAAGGCTTACCAATTTCCTTTTCAATATTGGTAAAACGCACGCGGATTTTTTCAAACGTTTCTTGAAACGCCGCTATGTTCCCCGCGTCGATTTCATCCGAGCATTGATACAACAAATCGGTCACCTTTATATCGCCGCTAAAACGCTTACCAGGCGCGGAAACCACGACGTAGCGACGATCGCTATCGCTTTCGACAATCTTAGCGGCAGACAAAATCACGTTACCGCTCGCCATCGAAGTCCCGCCAAATTTACATACTTTCAGTCCCATACAAACTCCTTGTGTGCGACAAATCTGCCGCAAAACAAACTTTTTCTCCTTTTTTCTCTCTACCGTCACGTTAGACGTTGTTTACTGTTGCAAAGCACACGCAACATGGTTTATAACTTATAAAAATTCAGTCTCTCAATTATACGTGCAAAACCAAGACCACGAAAAAAGCAAGCGCAACGCAAATCGCCTTGATCCAAAATTTTGAAACGAATACGCTTTTTAAAAATCTTGCAAATTTCATTTCTCGTTACCTCCGCGCGCCTTTTTTCCTGTCAACGGCATTTCGTGCCAATAATAATCTTTCAATGCATCTACGAGCATGTCATAATCGGCATACCGTATTACCGTACCCTGTTTTACAATCGAAATGATGCCCGTTTCTTCGGAAACCACCAACGAAATAACGTTTGCAACTTCGGTAATCCCGATCGCAGCGCGATGACGCGTACCGTATTCCTTAGGATAACTAGTCTTTTGCGTCAAAGGCAAGAAACAGCCCGCCGCCTGAATTTTATGACCGTGAATTACCATTGCCCCGTCGTGCAAAGGCGCTTTCGGAAAAAACACCCCTTCGATCATCTGCGTCGAAATTTCCGCGTCAATGGAAACACCGCTTTGCAAAACTTGCTTAGGCAACGCCCCTTTCGAGAGTACAATCAACGCTCCCACGTTATTTTTAGACATGTTTTGCAACGCCTTGACGATGTGCGTCATACAACGTTCTGTTTCCGCTTGCGAAACGACTTCCGTACCACCGCTCGCTTTTTCCGCGGCTTTTTCCGTCGTTGCCCGCGCATTCCAAAAATATTGTTTTACTTCCATACTAAAAAGCAACAGCATCACTGAAGATACAAGCAGCACGAACAAGAAAAAGATCGGCGAGGGCAATATCTCTTTGGCGAAGACGGAAACGCAACCGCCCCCCACGAGCAGGCACCAGTACACTACCATTAAATTGGTTGCATCGTTGTCACGCAAAATCTTCGATACGAAAAATATAACCGTGAACAACAAAATGATTTCTACCACCTGCAATACGCCGAATCCATCAAGAAACGCTTGTATGCTCGTCTTTAACGTATTCCAGTTAGTTGTCAAAAGTTGTGTCCCCATAAAATGCCTCCTTCCTTCTTTACTGGCTTTGTCTACTCAACCCACAAAACACAAGGGTAAACCCGCCCGTAAAAAAGGAATTTTGTACTATTATTATATAAAATCTATCACAGAAAATAAAGCGTTTTGCGCTATTTTTTTCAGTTTTTTTTGAAAAACAGCTTTGCTGTTACCGTTTTCAACGCCGCCGACGGAGTCAATTCACCGCATTTGATGTCGCTGATTGCTTGATACCCGCTGCTGTACAATTCCAACAGCTCGCCTTTGGTGAATTTTGCAGCCTGTTCGCGATTTTTCCGCGCCGCATACTCCTTGATACCGAGCGTTGCCGCCACTTCTTTATCTCCGCCTTTGCAAAGGGAAACTTCGTACAGCCCCTTGAAATAGGAGGCGAGCGACGAAAGCAACGACGTCTCGTTAAATCCGCGCGTAGATAAGTCCTTAATGCCCTTCATGTATTCCGAATAATTTTTTCGCGCCAATGCATTGGCAAGCTCGTAAATTTTATACTCGGAATCGGGATAAACCAACCCGTCCACAATCTCGTCCGTCAAACGTTCTTTGCCCGTCGCCGCGCAATACCCCAACAGTTTTTCCGTTTCCATCGCAATACGAGACATATCGAACACACAGTACGACGCAAGTTTTCCACAGGTAATCCCGTCCGCATAAACGCCAGCGCGTTTGCAGGTAACGTATATCCATTTTTTTATCGTTTCTTCGTCAGAACGAGCGCAATCTACGTACGTAACGTTCGGTTTTTTTTGAAACGTCACCGTACCCGTCTTGCCTTTCCCGCTGTTTACAATCAACAAAATGCTGTCCGTAGGCGGATCGTCAAATAAGGGTTTGAGATAGCCGTCAAAATCCTTTTCCGTGGGATAAAATTCCGACACCCGCACCAGTCGTTTTTTACTGATAAAGGGAAAACAGCTTACTGCGTCCACCAAAGCTTTCAGCTTTTCGCCCTTTAACGCACCGCCGTCAAAAGATACGTAATCCAAGGTCGGCTCTTGCACGTAAAGCGATCGTAACAGCTGTTCACCCTTTTCCCGAAAATAGACTTCTTCGCCTTCAAAAAGATAAATAGGGCACGCCCCGTTTTCCTCTGTGAATTTTTTAAATTCTACGTACTTCACGGACATCCCCCTACCCTTTTTTATTATTATAACACATGCGGAGTAAAAAAGCAAGAAGTTGCACTCAAAACCTTTGCATTTTACTAGTAAAGAAATGCAAATGCCCGCAAAATTGTCGTAATTGCAAACACGATCATCAATCCGTATCCGTAAACGCGGCGATAGCGCGGGGTTACGTTCCATTTATCCGAAAAAAAGGTACATGCCAAATAATAACAGATCATACCGCCTGCCGTAATCGAAAAGCCGCGAATCATAAACGAAGAAAAATCGCACGCTTCAAACACAAGCAAAACCGCCGACCAAAGCATGGACGGCAAATATAAAACCACGCTCGCCGCAGACACGGGTAGCATGCACGCAATCACGACAAAGAGCAACAACAGCGAAAACGACGCGCTAATAAGCGGTACGAACAACAAATTTAAAAGCAACGCCCAACAGGACACGTATCCAAACGATTGCAATAATACCGGTGCGGTGGCAATCTGCGCCGCAAGGGAAACGGAAACCAATGAAAAGGCAGATTTTCGCAAACGTTCGCCCAGCGTTGCAGGCATATCTTCACGCTGTTGACGCTTTACTAAAATCTTTTCCCTGTTCTTTCCCGCAAATAATAAAACAAGCCGATTATACCATTCGTCGCAGACCTGCCCCAGGGGTTTTGCCAAAAACGCAATCCCAAAACACGCAAGAAAGGACAATTGAAATCCCACACAAAACAACTCGATCGGATTAAAAAGCAAAATTAAAATCGCCGCCAAGCCTAGTGTTTCCAATAGATCGTTTTTAATGCCTATCGCTTTAGTAGCATAGCTAACTAAACACAAAACCAGCGCGCGCACAACGGAAGAAGTAAAACCGCATATTCCCGCATAAAAAACCAAAATCGAAGCAAGGATAATAAAGTGCACCGCGTTTGGCAAACTCCTGAGCGGTTTTTTCTTCATGAAAAACAGACAAAACGCGTACAATGCGCCTACGTGTAACCCCGAAACGGCAAAAATATGCGCAATACCGCCATAGCGTACGTTTTCAAGCAAGGCTTCATCCATACCCTGCGTTTCACCGGTGAATAGAGCAATCATCACGGTGGCGGGCGTTTCGCTCATACCGTTTTCAAT
>JAZSJN010000138.1:0-6297 GCA_045534315.1 Candidatus Scatosoma sp. | reverse complement strand
TGGCTACGATCCGACTTTTTATAATATTCTCGCGGGAAAGCTTGCTTTCGTCGTATTCAACGATCATACTTTCGCCCATCAGGGAAACGTCCGCCCGCGTTACACCGTCCAAGCGGCAAACGGTGCGCTCAATCCCTGCTGAACAGGCTGAACAGGTCATTCCCGTTACGGAAAATTTCTCTTTCATACTCTTTTCTCCTTATAAAAAGTATACCACACCGTTCGTTTCTTGTCAAGCAAACAAAGTAATTAACCACGGTTAATTTTATTAAATATATTTTTGAAACGCAAAAAGACGGGTGCTTAAAAGCTACCCGTCTGATCTTGCTGCCTTAGACGAATTAATTAGTCGTTCTTTTCTTCTTTCTGCGCAACAACTTCCGTGCCGTTGTAATAGCCGCAGTTCTTGCAAACTTTGTGCGCTTCTTTATATTCGTGGCAATGAGGACATTCCACAAGCGTAGCTGCCGTTGCCTTGTAGTTTGCAAATCTTTTGTTCGTTCTGCTCTTGGATTGTTTATTCTTAGGTACTGCCATGTTAAAACACCTCTCGTTATTATTCTTTCATTTTTTAATCGGTTTCGCCGTTATAAGAAATCGTTTCGCAGTCTTCGCCACAAGAAAGTACGTACGGCATGCTTGCCATAATCGCGTCTTCCACCGCTTGCGTTATATTTACGACACCGTTCGTATAGCCGTAATCTTCGTAATCCTTGCGGTTTTCAAAGTAGGCGTCCAATTCCCCTTCGATCTGCATCTTCGTTTCCTTTAAACATCTAGAACATTGTCCTTCCAAAACGTAAGAAACCGTGCCGCGGATTTCCAAGGAGTTGTCTTCATACAGCTCGTAATCAAAAACGATTTTGACGGGCGCTGCAAATTTTACAAACGGAATCTCTATGAAAGTTTCAGGAGCGGAATATATAAATTCCATGCGTCCTTCGTACTTTTTTTGTGCGTTAAGTTTTCTTATATCAATAAGCATCTTAAAACCGACTAAACAAGTATAGTATATTTAAAAAACTTTGTCAACTTTTTTTCGCAATATTTTTGGGAAAATTTATAATAATTCTACGGTTTCTCTCGCAATGACCAATTCTTCGTTGGTCGGGATGATCAAAACTTTTACTTTCGAGTCCTTACCCGTGATGTCGCGAATCGCGCCGTTGTTCTTTTCAAGGTTCTTTTCTTGATCGATCGACAAGCCGATATAGTCCATATTTTCGCAGATCGCTTCGCGCACGCAAGGAGTATTTTCACCAACGCCCGCCGTAAAGACGATACAATCTACGCCGTTCATCGCTGCCGCATATGCACCTACGTATTTTTTGCAGGAATACGCAAACATATCCAGCGCAAGTTTTGCGCGTTTATTTCCTTTGTCCGCTGCTGCTGTCAAATCACGGAAATCGCTGGAAACCCCCGAAACACCCGCCATACCGCTCTTTTTATTAAGATAATTGAGCGCCTGCGCAATCGTCAAGTTTTCCTTTTGCGCCAAATATTCTACCACTGCAGGATCGATATCGCCGCTACGCGTACCCATAGGCACGCCCGCCAAAGGGGTAAATCCCATGGACGTATCTACGCTCTTGCCGCCGTTTACCGCCGTAATCGACGAACCGTTGCCAAGATGGCAAGTTACGATTTTAAGCTCTTCAGGCTTTTTGCCAAGATATTTCGCCGCTTCCTGTGAAACGAACTTGTGGCTCGTGCCGTGGAAACCGTAACGACGGATAGAATATTTTTCGTAGTCTTCGTAATCGATCGCGTACATATACGCATAATCGGGCATCGTGAAATGGAAACTGGTATCAAAGACGAACGCCATAGGCGTTTTGGGCATTGCCGCGCGGCAAGCTTTTACACCGATAATCGCCGCGGGGTTATGCAAGGGCGCAAGATCGCAAAGTTCTTCCATCTTTGCAATACTGTCGTCGGTAACAAGCGTAGGCGCTTTGAAAACTTCGCCCGACGCAACCGCTCTGTGCCCTACCGCATCAATATCGTCCATAGACGAAATTACACCGATTTTTTCGTCCGTGAGCGCGCCTAAAACGAGCGCAACCGCTACGTTATGATCGGGCATATCCTTGTCAATGACCGTTTCCGCGCCCTTTGCCTTGTGCGTGAGTTTCGAACCGTCAATACCGATACGTTCGCAAGTACCTTTTGCGATCACGCCTTCCGTTTCCATGTCGATAAGCTGATATTTCAGAGAAGAACTCCCCGAATTGATAACTAAAACTTTCATATTTTTCACCTTTTTATGTATTAGAGTTGCGTTTGCAACGCCGTAATTGCCACCGCGGCAACGATGTCTTCCGATTTACAGCCGCGGGAAAGGTCGTTCATAGGTTTTGCAAAGCCTTGACAGATAGGACCTACCGCCATGAAACCACCCAATCGTTCCGCAATTTTATAACCGATATTCGCCGATTGTAATTCGGGGAAGATAAACACGTTTGCATGCCCTGCAACGTCCGAATTAGGCGCTTTCAAAGCCGCTACGGATGGAACGATCGCCGCGTCAAACTGCAATTCGCCGTCCAATTTGAGATCGGGCGCTTTTTCTTTGGCAATTTTTACCGCTTCGGACACAAGCGTTACGTTGTCGTGTTTTGCGCTGCCAAGCGTCGAGAACGAAAGCATCGCTACTTTCGGATCGAGCCCTGCAATCGCCTTTGCGGAATTTGCCGTTGCGATAGCGCATTCTGCCAAGCCTTCGCTGGTGTACGTGGGGTTCAAACCGCAGTCCGCGAAGAAGATCATACCGTCGGGGCAATATTGATTACCCTGTTCGGGACAAATCATAAGGTTAAAGCTAGACACGGACGAAACACCCTTTGCCGTTTTGATAATTTGCAACCCAGGACGAAGAGTATTTGCCGTCGAGTGACAAGCCCCTGAAACCAAACCGTCTACGTCGCCCATTTTCAACATCATTGCACCAAAATACGTGCCGTCCGCCAAGAGCTTTGCCGCCTGATCGGGCGTCATACCTTTAGACGCGCGAAGTTCGCAAAGTTTTGCGTTATATTCAGGCAATTTTTCGCTGGTAAGCGGATCGATAATGACAACGCCCGTCAGATCCACGTCGGGATTTTTTGCTTTAATATCCTGTTCGTTACCGAGCAAAACGATCTTTGCCACCCCTTCTTTCGTTGCGTCAGACGCCGCTTTTACCACACGGCTGTCTTCGCCTTCGCAAAGTACGATGGTTTTTTGCAACGCTTTTGCTTTAATTTTGATTTCATCAAGAATATTTCTCATAATTTGTCTCCTTGAAACGTTAAACGCTTTATTTATTTTTATTTTTCGTGTATAATATAGACGAGCAGGCAACCAAGCTACGCTTGTCCGTCCTTTTTATTATAGCACACATTTTTTTTAAAGTAAAGGGAATAGAAAGAAATAAAATGAAAATTTGCGGGATAATTTGCGAATATAACCCCTTTCACAACGGGCATCTTTATCAACTCCGCGAGGCGAAACGCCTTTCGGGGGCGGACGCTATTGTGTGCGTGATGAGCGGGAATTTCGTACAACGCGGCGAGGCGGCGATTTTAGATAAATATACACGCGCAAAACACGCGATTATGGCAGGAGCGGACGTTGTAATCGAGCTCCCCACTCCTTTTGCCACCGCAAACGCAGAACTTTTTGCCAAAGGCGCTGCGGCGTTGCTTTCCGCTATCCCTGCCGTAGATACCCTTTGTTTCGGCGCGGAAAACGCAGATAAATTAGCGTTTATTTCAGCGGCAAGATATTTAAACGAAGAACCGAAAGAAGTGTCGGACAAAATTAAAACCGCCGTGGCAAACGGTGTGAGCTATGCAAAAGCACGGGCGCAGGCTTGGGCGGGGTTTATCCCGATGGAAATATTATCTTCCCCCAACAACATTTTGGGGTTGGAATATACGAAAGCGTTGCTTTCTTGCGGCGCGGATATTTCTATTCTACCGATTGCGCGCGTTGGCGCAAAGTATAACGACGGCGCTTTGCAAGAAAATTATTCTTCCGCGACCGCTATACGTGCCGCGATTGAAAACGGCGAAGATTTTTCGGGAAATCTCCCAGATTTTGTAGTAAACGACTTACCGAAAGCCTTGGAAAATAAGCTTGATACGTTGGAAAAGCACGCGATTTTATTCAAATCGACGGACGAAATTAAACGTGTCTGCGATTGCACGGAAGGCTTGGAAAACGCCTTAAAAAAGGCGGCGGAATTGCCTAGCGCTCTTGTTGAAACGTTGACTTCGGCGCGATATACTTCGTCGCGCATACGCCGTATCGCTCTGCAAAATTTATTAAATATCGACGAAAGTTTAATTAGAGAAAGTCTGCGTTCTCCTTTATATTTACGCGTTTTAGCGGCAAAAAAAGAACGTAGCGACGTATTATCCGCCCTTGGTGAAACCACCTTACCTATTATCGCGCGAGCGCACGATAAAAACGTTTTAAACGGCGTGGCGAAACGGTGTTTTGAAACGGACGTTTTTGCGGAAAAAGTGTACGGATTATTGTATAACGTCCCGAAAGAGAAATCAATTTTCGTATGAAAAAATAAAAAAGTACTTTTCGCGTAAAATTTTTTAAAAAAAACGCGAAAAAACGCTTGCTTTTTTCTTTTTGATTAGGTATAATGATTAAGCTGTCGTTGAGAGAGCGCAATGAAATATGCTACTGTGGCTCAGTCGGTAGAGCAGCTGATTCGTAATCAGCAGGTCGCCGGTTCAAGTCCGGCCAGTAGCTCCAAAAAATATCCTATCTCGTTTGAGATAGGATATTTTTTCGGTTTATTTGGTTTGGGCGGACTTGAGGGTGGGAGACGTTTTGCGAGAGCAAAACGGTTTGTCTTACGCAATTTATATCCGTGCTAACTCGTCGACAAACTGGACAATTGATAATTGTCTATCGGGGCGCGCCGCTAAAGGCGCAAGTCCGGCCAGTAGCTCCAAAAAATATCCAACCTATGAAAAGGTTGGATATTTTTTGTTATATTGAAAATTTGTTTGCAAGCGTAAGATAATCCCCCGTCATCGCGCATAATTCATAACGCAAGTCTCCGACAAATAATATCTTCGCGCAATATTCTTCTATCTTTTTAGCATAACGCTGGCACACGGACGAAAAATCGGGATAAATATCAGCATATTTCCGTGAAAGATAAAAAAATTGACGACTCAGCGGCGATAAAATGCGTTTTATGCTTTCTTGCGTCGCGCCGTCTTCCAATAGCGTAATCGTTTGACTAAACACCTCCATATACTCCCGCAAAGTCTGTAATGCTCCGACGTACACAGGGGCGTTTTTCTTTTCGTCTGCCGTTTTGAAATACAACGTATCGACGCCCACGTATAGAAGTTGCGTTTTTCCCCCGTTTATGATGTTGCTCTGCACGGCAAGACCATCCTTTTCGTTAAAATAAACGGACAAAACCACGTAATCTTTGCCGTCTTGCCGCAGAAGATAGCCCGCTCCACCTTCTAATTTAACGAATTCTACGCCCACTTCCACGTTGCTTTCTTCGCGGACAAGATAAAAAAATCCCACCTTGATTTCCACCGTTTTAGCGCGAAATAAAAATAGCGCGTAAACAAGACAAAAAGCCGTAAAACACACCGCCGCAAACCCTGCAACGATCTTATATAATTTCTTACGAAAAAAATCCGTCGACATACAATATTGTATGCGACGGATTTTCCGTTATACCTTGATTTATTCTAAATACAGAACACATTCCCCTGCCGCCAAGGTCTTTTGTACGTCGATTACCCGTTGATTGGACGACCCTCGGAATTTCAAACGTATATCTTTGAGCTCTTCGATATACGCTCCGTCCACTAACACGTCAAACAATGCAATCAAATCTTTCGTTACTTCCGTATTTTTGTGCATTTCTTTCAGCGTTCCGCTCTTTTCATCCAAAACAAAGCCCGTATAACACCAAATCGTCTTGTTGGGATAGGTTTCGCGCACCCGTTTGACAAACGGATACAGCGCGGCTTGGTTTTGCGGTTCGAGCGGCTCGCCGCCAAGCAACGACAGTCCCGCAATATACCCCGAGCCAAGCTCATTTAAAATTTGTTCTTGTATTTCTTCCCCGAAAGGCTCGCCGTAGGAAAAATCCCACGCAATCTCGTTGAAACAGTTTTTACAGCGATGAGTACAGCCCGACACGAACAGAGAAATACGCACTCCCTCTCCGTTGGCTATATCCGTCCATTTGATCGTAGCGTAATGCATCGTCGATTACAAATGCAGAACTCTGTCTTTGATTTCTTGCGTTCTGCC
>JAZSJN010000028.1:0-2777 GCA_045534315.1 Candidatus Scatosoma sp. | reverse complement strand
GCGAACAACGTCGTCGTCGCCAAAAGGCAACACAAAAGTTTTTTCATTGTTTCACCTTTTTAATTGTGTTTTTACGGTCTTAAACCGCTGCCGCCCTGCAACGTAATCGTTTCACCCGTCACGTAACTAGCCAAATCGGAGCAAAGGAATACGCACATACCGCCGACGTCCTGTTCGGGATCGGCAAATCTGCCCATAGGTACGCCCTTAATCGTCTGTTCGTAACGATCGGGGTATTCTTCCTTGAACTTCTTCAACCCTTCGGTCATTGCCAACGGACAGATCACGTTGACGCGCACGCCGTAGGGAGCCCACTCCGTCGCCGCCACACGCGAAAGCCCGCGAATCCCTTCTTTTGCCGCCGCATAAGACGACTGCGCAATACGCCCGAAAAGCCCTGCGCCGCTGGCAAAGTTCACCACACAGCCCTTCGTTTCTTTGAGATACGGGAACGCCTTTTGCATATAGAAGAACGTAGCGTAAATACCCGAATAAATAGCAAGGTCAAGATCTTCTTTGGTGTGATCGACGAGCATTTTACCCGACGCAGATGCCTGCGCGTTGTTTATAACGGCGTCGATTCTGCCAAATTTTTCCACCGTCTTGTCGATTACGTTTTGGATCGCCGCTTCGTCCGCGCCGTCCGCCGTCACGCAAAGCACTTCGCAACCGTAATCTTTTTCCAGACTTTCCTTTGCGGAAAGGAGGGTGGCTTCCGTTCTGCCCGTGATGACGATTTTCGCGCCCGCTTTTGCAAACGCCGTCGAAAGCCCGAAACCGATACCTCTGCCGCCGCCCGTAATGATGACGACTTTATCTTGTAAACTAATCATAATGTTCTCTCCTTATATATTAGATTTTTATCGTTTGATTATAGTATAGCGCATTTTTTGACGATTGTCAAGAGTGGGCGTTGGAATAATCATGCGAAATATAAGGATTTTTTTAATTAGAAAAGCAAAAAACAGACCCGATGCATTGCCGAGTCTGCTCTTTATTTTCCATTTTTTATTGCGTAACGATGACCTGCGCGTAACGCAACACTTTCTCGCCCTTTTTATAACCTTTTACGTACACTTGCTTTACGATACCGCTCTCTTCGCCGTCCGCCGCAGGCATCGCCATAATCGCTTCCATTACGTCCGCGTTAAAGGGTTGCCCCACGGGGTCAATCTCTTCCACGCCTTCCCCTTCCAGCACTTTTTTGTACGATTTTAAAATCATATCCAAGCCCTGTTTGGTGTTTTCGTCCGTGCAAGCCGCCATAGCGCGCTCCAAATTATCCCCGATCGGGAACAGAGCCGCCACTACATCGTTTCTGCCTTCTTGGTAGCGTTGCGCCGCTTGGTTTTGGGTGCGGCGGCGGTAATTTTCGTATTCTGCCGTCACGGCGTACCATTTGCGCTTACTTTCTTCCGCTTCGGCGAGCGCCGCGTCGATTTCCGCCTGTTTTTTATTGCATTTTTTCTTTTTCGTTTCGTCCTTGCAAGGCGTTTCCTGCGGTTCTACCCCCGCGGTTTCTTCCTGTTTCAATTCTTCTTTTTCCATTTTTTCTACTCCAAAAATTCCTTTACGTTTCATTTATAACGCAAAAAATTCCCTTTTAAACACTTTTTTACAATTCGATATGCGCAAATTTATCCCTGCGGGAATAGCGGTAAAAAATCGCCTTTCTACCGATAACCGTTACACATACCGCTTCCAAAAGTTCGGCTACGTTTTCCGCAATGTTGCGGGGCGTGTCTTCGGCGTTGTCCAAAACGGTAACTTTGATGACTTCGTGCGCGTCCAAAGCGTCTGACAAAGTCTTTAACAGGTTGTCCGTAATACCACCCTTGCCGATCTGCGTTACGGGTGACAACGTCGCCGCAATGGATTTTAATTTACTTCTTTGCTTGCTAGTAATGTTTTCGTTGGTTACAATCATGATAAGTCCTTGTAAAATGATTTTGTTGATAAGCGTATTGACGCCCCGCGCGTACAAAGTAGTACGTAACTGAGCGGCGACGTTTGTCTTAGCTAATGCTCAGTTGAGTTAAACGACGGATATGCGAGCAAGACGCGAAGCCGTGAGGGCGCGTACAAACAGTACGTAACTGAGCGGCGACGTTTATCTTTGCTAATGCTCAGTCGAGTTAAACGACGGATATGCGAGCAAGACGCGAAGCCGCGAAGGCGCGTACAAACAGTACGTAACTGAGCGGCGACAAAGTATTGCGACGCAAAAACGTCGTTTAGGGGATAAAGTCGAATTCCACTTCGCCGATCGACACAGTATCCCCTTCTTGACAGCCCATTTTTACGAGCTCTTTGATTACGCCGCGCAGGCGCAATACCTTTTGGAAATACAGCATGGAGTCGGGGTTGTTTAAAACGACGTTGCGGCAGAGCATATCCACCAAGCCGCCGACAACTACGTATACGCCCTCTTCGTCTTTGAAAATTTCGAAATTCAAATCGTCGTTCGCCTTATACTCGAATTCTTCTTCGATCGGCATAGGTTCGACGGGGGGCAGTTCACTAAGCGCCGCCAAAATGCCTTCGATCAGCTCCCGCGTGCCGTCGCCCGTTACCGCCGTAATCGGGAAAATTTTGTACTTGCGCCCGTACTTTTTCTTAAACGCTTTCAAGTTCTCTTCCGCGCCGAATACGTCGCACTTGTTGCATACGATAATCTGCGGCCGCGTCGCCAGCTCTTCGCTAAACTCTTTCAACTCGGCATTGATTTTTTGAAAATCTTCGATCGGATCACGCCCTTCGCACCCCGAAATATCCAC
>JAZSJN010000121.1:0-6001 GCA_045534315.1 Candidatus Scatosoma sp. | reverse complement strand
AAGATTCCGCCACCGTAAAACGCTTTTACCGTCGGGACGGCAAGATTGTTCTGCACCCCGAAAACGAATCGCTGTCCGACATGATTTTTGAAGACGGCGAAGTGCAAATCTTGGGTAAAGTGATCGGTTTAACCCGTAATTACCGCTCTTAAAGCACGATTTTAAACGATTATCCCCGAGTTCCAAACACGGAACTCGGGGATTTTTTTCTTATAAACCTTTCAAATACAAAATTTCTTGCTCGGTCAGCGGACGGAACTGCCCCCTATCCAAACCTTTCATTCTAAGTTGCCCGATGCTGACGCGGCGAAGTAGCTCTACGTTTTTACCAATCGCCTCAAACATACGGCGGACTTGGCGATTTTTGCCTTCTTTAATCGTGATTTCGACCTTTGTATAATCCTTGTTCGTTTCAACGATATGCGCTTTGCATTTCTTGGTTAACACGCCGTCCAACTCAATGCCCGATCGAATGGGATTAAGGTCCTTTTCTGTCAAAGTTCCTTCAATTTTCGCCATATACGTCTTGGGAATTTCCGTGGACGGATGCGTCAAGCGGAATGCCAAATCTCCGTCGTTTGTCAATATAAGCAGCCCTTCCGTCGCGTAATCCAAACGCCCCACGGGGAAAACTCTGCCGATATTATCGGGCAAAAGATCCATCACAGTCTTTCTGCCGCGATCATCCGACGCTGTACAAACCACCCCTTTGGGCTTGTTCATGATATAATATTCTTCTTTTTTCTCGCTATTTGCAATCGCTTGCCCGTCCAAAAGAACTTCGTCCTCTTCTTCTACGTTCGCGCCGAGCGTTGCTATTTTTCCGTTAATTTGCACTCTGCCCGCCGAAATTATTTCGTCTGCGTGACGGCGACTTGCAATTCCTTTTTCTGCTAAAAATTTATTGATTCTCATACCGAATCCTTCTTCGTTTGTTTTTTACACTTATAGTTTATATAAATTCCCCAAAAAAATCAACCGTTTTGCAAGATATATTTCAATTTGTCCCACAATTTCCTTGTCAAAAAACGCTTTTGTTTGAATGTCAAGCTGATTTTCTTCCCCGTCCATCATCGGATAATAAAAATCTTGGTTCATTCTGCCCTTTATCGTTTTTTTTCCGTCGCTAACAGTAAATTCCTGTCCTTTATCCACAATTTTAACGTATTTATACTCCTCAAATGCGTCCTCTAATAGCCGTGCGGAATAAGCGTACATATCCGGGCAGGAAAGCACCGTGCAAATTATCGTCATGTCTTGTCGCGTTATCGCAGACACCAAGCAGCGTCCCGCCTCTTTTGTATATCCCGTTTTGATGCCGACGCCGCCAAATTCCGTCAGCATTTTATTCTTATTTTTCCAATGACACGGCTCGTAATATTTCGTGGCGACGATTTCGCGAAAAACAGGGTTTTCCATGGCATAACAGGAAATCAACGACAGATCCCGCGCTGTCGTATAATGCCCTTTACACGGCAAGCCGTGCGGGTTTTTGAACACCGTAGCAAACGCGCCCGCCCTTTGCGCCGTTTCGTTCATTTTCGCGCAAAATCTGTCTATCTCACCGCTACAATACAACGCCAAAGCCGTTGCGCAATCGTTGCCAGAGCGCAACATTAACCCATACAAAAGATCTTGTATCGAATATTCGTCGTTTTCTTTCAAATACACCGACGAGCCTTCAATCCCCACCGCCGCGCGCGGAATGACAACCTTTTCCGACAAGTCCTTTCGCATGTCTAAAACCGTTGCCGCTGTGGCAATTTTCGTCGTACTTGCCATAGGCAAACGGACGTCACCATTGTATTCGTACAAAATCCGTCGGCTGCTTTGTTCCATGACGCATACGGCTTTTGCTACATTCATTTGCGATGCAGCGACTCTTTTGCATTTTGCACGAAAAAAGGAAAAGGAATAGGTTGCGACAACCATAGTAAAACAAAGTGTAAAAGCTTTAAAAATAATCCGTTTCATCAATCTTTCGCTGCTATTTCGCGGATAATATCCGTAGCTCGTTCAATTAAATTGTCCATCGGCTCGTCCGTAACACGCATGATACGACAAGTCTTTCCGTCATCTACGATAAATCCCATAGGTTTCATGCTAACTACTGCGCCGCTACCACCCGCAAAAGGAAAATCATCCGTTTCTTTCACCACTTTCACGTCGCCGTATTCCCCACCGCCGCTTAGATTTCCCAAGGTAATCTTAGAAAAAGGGATCAATTGAAATCCGCTCGCCGTGACAATCGGTTTCCCAATAATCGTGTCCACGTTCGCCAAATCGTCGAGTCTTTGTAGGGAAGAATTGATTAAACTGTTGATTTTTCGATCTTTTTCCGCCATGATGTTTTTATTTTCTCCTTTAAAAATTTAATTAAATTTTTCAATATCAAAAACAAATTAAAGCGTAAAACAACGCTTGCGGAGATGCGTAAAACATCCCCATCTGTCAACCAAACGTTATTTTCAATACGTTCCTTTTCACCGCCGTTTATAAAAAAATACGTTCGTAAAAACACGTGCGCATAGGACACGGGCAAAAGATATTCCGCCCCCGTTTCCGTTGTTAATACGCAGGAAACCAGCCGAAACGACCGCATAAAGGAAAATCGCTTGCGTTCGCTATTCATCTTGTCATATGGCACTAAAAACGCTTTTTTTTCGCTGACGTGCAGAGCAATTCCGCCCCGATAAACGCCGACGTAACCTCCAAGCAACCGCAACCGTTTGTATAAATAAATCCCAAAACCGAATTTACGTCGATTCATATCATAATGCCCGTCTGTTTGTAAATAAATTGGAAAAAAGAGTAATAGTATCAATCCCAAAACGCTCGCAACGGTATAAAAAAACGGCTTGCCCATACCTTTACTATGAGCAAGCCGCTTGATTTCTATGTATTTTTACAAGATTTTTTACGTAACGTTATTGAATTTTGATGATACCTTCTTCAATGTCTTTCAAAAAATCGGGCAATTCAAATCCGCCGTTTTCTTCTGCGTTTTCTTTCGCGTCAGTTGTATTTTCCGCATCTGCATTTTCCGTCAATTCGGGATCTTCGTCAGGGTTATACACGTCCTTTTCGTAGAGATAATTGCTGGAAACGTCGCTAATCGACGTGATTTCTGCAATTCTCTTTAAGAGTTCTTCATAATCGGGCAGATCGGAAAGAGATTTCAGTTTAAACCGCTTTAAGAAATTGTCCGTCGTTGCATACAGCACCGGTTTGCCTGGCGTATCTTTTCTACCGCAAGGCTCAATCATTTCCAAGCTCAAAAGCGTCGTGATTGCGTAATCGCTATTCGTGCCGCGCACATTTTCCAATTCCCCGCGCGTAATCGGCTGTTTATACGCAATGATCGCCGCGCATTCCAAAATCGTACGGGTAAATTCCTTTTCGCGAATGGGCGTTAAGACAAGCGAAACGCTTTCTTTGTATTCGGGATTGGTCGCAAATTGCAATTTATGGTTAAAATTGAGCAACCGAATCCCGCAATCCCCCGTATATTTTCTTTCTAACTGACGGATCGCGTCATCCGCTTCGCGTTTGGTAATTTCCAATTTTTCCCGCAGAATATCCACAGGAACAGCGTCGCCAGACGCAAATAGTATCGCCTCAATTATATTCGTCAATTTCTCCAATTTCTTCGTCCTCACTTCTGTCGGGATTTTTCTTAATGGTTATGGAAGAAAATAATTCTTCCTGTTCTACAATGATAAATTGATGTTTCAAAAGTTCCAAAAGCGCCTGAAAGGTCGTTACAATTTCGGGCGTAGTCGAATCGTCTTTAAAGAGTTCTTCAAATTGCATCGATTCTCTGCTTGCTACACTGCTGTAAATATGTTTTACCTTATCACGCACCGTATAAACGTCTTTGGGAATTTCGCGCGGGGGTGGATTTTCGCGTTTTTTGGTTTCCAAACGCACCATCATCTTGGTAAACGCTTTTACCAACCCATCCAACGTCATATCCGTATATTGTATCTGCGTTGCAGCAAATTCCTTATCCGGAGCTTTGAATATGTATCCAACCGTTTCACGCTCTTTTAGCTTTTTCGCAGTCTGATACTCTTCCAGCGCTTGGATTAAATCACGTTCGGGATTATAATCCCCGTAACCGAAATCGTCGCTGTCATAATCCCCGTCTTCTTCATAATCGGGAGGCGGAACGAGTCGTCTTGCCTTAATATCGATAATCGTCGCCGCAATATCCAGATATTCGCTTGCCTTTTCCAGATCCAAGCTCGGCAAACCTTTCATATAGGTAAGGAACTGCTCCGTAACCTGCGAAACGAAAATATCTTTAATTTCTATTTCTTCCTGTTTTATCAGATACAACAGCAAATCAAGCGGTCCTTCAAAATTATCGAGTACGGTCGTATAATCCACTTCCGTCTCGAAATTTTTAACCGAATCAATTGTCAGTTTTTCCTTTTCCATTGATTACTCCTAATTAAAAAAGTCCAAACACTATGTTTTTACCGCAAAGCTCAAAGATCCATTCCCAAAACGCTGTAATCGGCAAAGAAAATACCCTTACAACGTACTGCATAACGTAACCGAGAATATCAAAATACCCCAAAATCGGCAAATATCCGGATAAAATATGCAATAAAACCAATCCTAATAAAATATACTGTCCGTATTTGTATAAGAACCAATATACTTTCCCACGGCGTTTATTGAGCGCGTCCACCATACGAAATCCGTCCAGTGGGAAAAGCGGCAACAGATTAAATACACAGAAACTGAGCGAACTTATCACCATGGTCGCGAAAAAATTACCTACGAAATACCATGCATACGTGCCGTCTAATTTAGGCAATACGTAGATATACACCAACGCGAATAACGGACAAAACAAGAATGCCGTTAGATAATTGACGATAATTCCCGCCGCAGAAGTCCAAAACGAGCCCAATTTATAGTTTTTAAAGTTGTTTGGGTTGACGGGAACGGGTCTTGCCCAACCAAAGCCTGCCAATGCAAACATAACTACCCCGATTGGATCAAAGTGCCGTATGGGATTTAACGTCATACGTCCTGAAAATTTTGCCGTTGGATCGCCGCATTTATATGCGACGAACGCGTGGGCAAATTCGTGCAGCGTAATAATTAACATTACCGCCAAAAAACTAGCTAAAACTTGAATTGCATATACCATAACACAAAAATTATATCATGTTTTCCCGAAAATTACAAGTGTACTATGTGACGGTTTTTGGGAAAATTACCGTATTTGTTCAATTATTTTGTCTTTTTTGTTAATCTTTTGGGGATTACGTCGTTGCGAGCAATATCTGCGTACGTTTGCGGCTGCACGATATATTCCCCTTTTCCGTCTTTTACAAGTATGCAAGGCGGTATTTTATTGCGATTATAATTCATTGCCATCGAATAATTGTACGCACCTGTCGAAAGGATCGCCAAAATATCCCCACTCTCCGCTTTCGGCAGATTGACGTTCATGGCAATTAAATCACCGCTTTCACAGCATTTTCCTGCGATAGAAACAATTTCCGTTGGCTCTTCCGCCGCGCGATTTGCCAAAACAGGTGTATATTTGGATTGGTACAATGCATAACGGGGATTATCGAACATTCCTCCATCCACGGCAAGATATTTTCTAACCCCGGGTATATCTTTGATTGCGCCCACCGTATATAGCGTAATACCCGCTTCACCGATAATTGAACGCCCTGGTTCTAACAATAGATACGGTTGTTGTAAATCGTGTTCCGCTGCTTTTGCTTTCACGGCGTCGATAAGCGCGACGAGATATTCGGCGTAGCCTTCGGGGGAAATTTTTTTATCTTCGTCCGTATACCAAATCCCGAAACCGCCCCCCATATTTAAGGTTTTTAGGCTAAAACCAAGCTTTTTCTGCATTTGCGCGGCAAAATCCATACATTTTTCCACCGCCAAAACAAAAGATTGCTTTTCAAAAATTTGCGAGCCAATATGGCAATGATAGCCGTCCAACTGCACGTGTTTTTTG
>JAZSJN010000094.1:0-8299 GCA_045534315.1 Candidatus Scatosoma sp. | reverse complement strand
CCCGCTCCTTTTATAACCAGTACTTTGCAACAGGACGGCTCTATTAAGCTGGGTATTTCTGCGCCTAAAGTTATGCAGATAGCGCAAAGGCTTTACGAAGGTGTTGAAACACCACAGGGCAACGTTGCGCTTATTACCTATATGAGAACGGACTCTGTTCGCGTATCCAAGGAAGCGCAGGCAAAGGCGCTTGCTCATATCCGCGAAACGTACGGTGACGAATACGTGCCCGAAAAGCCCAACTATTACGCGACGAAGAAAGGGGCGCAGGACGCACACGAAGCGATTCGTCCTATCGATCTTGCCATGACGCCCGCCAAGGCGAAAACGCTGCTGGATAAAAAGCATTTCGCTTTGTATAAATTGATTTACGAGCGGTTCTTGGCGTCGCAAATGGCGGAAGCGAAATACAACAGTATGCAGATGGAGATCGATAACAGCGGCTACGTGTTTAAAGCGAGCGGTAAAGTATTGCTTTTTGCGGGCTTTACGGCGGTATATCAGGATTTCAATGCTAAGAAAGACGACGATGACGAAATCAGCAGCGAAAAGCTGTTGCCCGATTTAAACGAAGGGGACGAACTCAATCTTGTTTCGATGAAAAAGGAACAAAAATTCACCAAGCCCCCCATGCGTTACACCGACGCGTCCATTGTCAAAACGATGGAAGAAAAGGGGATCGGCAGACCGTCTACGTACGCGACGATCATCTCGAAATTGATGCAAAAATACGTCAAAAAAGAAGGCAAATACATGGTTCCTACGCCGATTGCTTACGACGTTGTAGATATGCTGGTCAATTGCTTTAAGGACGTTATGGACGTCGGGTTTACGGCGGACATGGAAACGAAATTGGACGACATTGAAGACGGCGGTGTGGATTGGCGCGCCGTGATTGGGGATTTCTATCCCGGTTTTGAAAAGAACTTGCGTGCGGCGTCTACGTACGGGGATAAACTCACGGAAGAAGTGTGTGGCAAGTGCGGGCATTTCATGCTCCGCAGAATTGGCAAATTCGGTAAATATCTCGCTTGTTCCAACTATCCCGAATGTCAAAATATTATCAGCGAAAGCGCGGAAGAAGTTTCTGCGGTCCGCTGTCCAAAGTGCGGTGAAAACATGGTGGTCAAGAGCGGCAAGTTCGGTAAATTCTTGGCTTGCCCTAGCTATCCCGACTGTAAATCGACGATGTCGATGCCGTCGGACGAAGCGCCGAAACTTGCGGGAAAATGCCCCGAGTGCGGTGCGGCAATGACGGTGAGAAAGTCCAAGAAAGGCAAAACGTATTACAGCTGTTTAGGGTATCCCGATTGCAAGTTTATGAGCTGGGACGTACCGACGGGGGATAAGTGTCCCGAATGTAACAATCCGCTCGTATATACGGCGACGGGGAATATCAAGTGTAGCAATAAAGAATGTTCGTTTAAGGTGAAGACGGAAAAAGGGAAAAACATGCGAGCCCAAGCGGCGGAAATGGCAGACGATTTTACGCCCCCGCCCTTGGAAGAACCGTACTTTGAAGATTACGAAGGGTGGTTCCCTGCGGATTATCATGATGAAATCTAAGGCAAAAGCGCTGGTAATCGGCGGCGGTTTGGCAGGCAGCGAAGCGGCGTATTATCTGGCTTCTCACGGTATCCCCACCACGCTGATCGAGATGAAACCGAAAAAATTTACCCCCGCGCACGAGAGC
This sequence comes from Candidatus Scatosoma sp., assembly GCA_045534315.1. Lineage (GTDB taxonomy): Bacteria > Bacillota > Clostridia > Christensenellales > Borkfalkiaceae > Scatosoma. The sequence continues at coordinate 6,606 of JAZSJN010000094.1, read as the reverse complement.
GAAAACTACGGCGAATTGGTCTGTTCCAACTCCCTAAAAAGCAACGACGTGTACGCGAACGCTTGCGGACTCTTAAAGGAAGAAATGCGTTTGTTGGGATCTATGGTGATCGAGGCGGCAGATCATACGAAAGTCCCCGCGGGTGCGGCGCTTGCCGTCGATCGGGATAAGTTCTCGGCATATATCACGGAAAAATTGAAAAATTGTCCCAACTTAACGATTGAAAGCGACGAAGTAAAAACTCTGCCTGAAATCGAAAAGGACGGGGACGTGTACGCGATCATTGCGACAGGGCCGCTCACAAGCGAACCGCTCAGCGAGAGTATCAAGGCAAATTTTGGTGGCGGCTTGCATTTTTACGATGCCTCCGCGCCGATTATTGCGGCGGACAGCGTGGATATGTCCTGCGCCTTTACGGGCGATCGCTACGGCAAGGGTACGGGCGATTATATTAACTGCCCGATGGACAAGGACGAATATTACGCGTTTGTGGACGAGCTGCTTGCGGCGGAAAAAGCGGAGCTGCACGAATTTGAAAAGCGAGAAATTTTTGAAGGCTGCATGCCGATCGAAGTCATGGCGAGCCGTGGCAGAGATACGCTTAGATACGGCACGTTAAAGCCCAAAGGGCTTTACGGGGAAGACGGAAAGCGTCCGTATGCAGTTTTACAGCTTAGAAAGGAAAACGAGGCTGGGACGTGCTATAATCTCGTCGGATTTCAGACGAATTTGAAATTCCCCGAACAAAAGCGGGTATTTTCCATGATCCCCGCGCTCAAAAATGCGGAATTTTTACGCTACGGGGTTATGCACAGAAATACGTATATTCAATCCCCCGACGTTTTAAATCGCGATTTTTCGTGTAAAAATAATAGACGGATGTTTTTTGCAGGGCAGATCACGGGGGTAGAAGGTTACGTGGAAAGCGCGGCAAGCGGGTTGTTGGCGGCGATACATATCGCGGACGAAGTGTTAGGGCGTGCGCCTCACGTCTTTGACGAACGTACGGTATGCGGCGCTTTGGAAACGCATATTTCCACTTTGAGTAAAGATTTTCAACCCATGAACGCAAATTTTGGGATTTTAGCCCCCTTACCCGTCCGTATCAAGGACAAAAAGGAGCGGTATAAAACGCTTGCGGAGCGCGCGTTGGAAACGATCCGCGCAGAAATTGCAAAAAACGACGGCAATACAAACAAGGAAGTATAGGTTATGGAATTTAGAGGAACGACCATTTGCGCTGTAAAAAAGAACGGCGTGACGGCGATTGCCGGCGACGGTCAGGTAACGATGGGCGAATCGGTTATTTTTAAAAACACGGCGGTAAAGGTGCGTCGCATTTTCGGCGGCAAAGTCATTTTGGGTTTTGCAGGGTCGGTAACGGACGCGTTTGCGCTTACCGAACGTTTTGAAGGTATGCTGAATAAATTCGGCGGCAATTTAATGCGCTCGGCGGTGGAGCTTGCGGAACTTTGGCGCAGCGATAAAATCGGTAGAAAATTGGACGCGATGATGATCACAGCGGACGAAAACACGCTGCTTATATTATCGGGTACGGGCGAAGTAATCGAGCCAGACGAAGGGGTTTGCGCGATCGGTAGCGGCGGCAATTACGCGTTAGCGGCAGCGCGCGCGCTTTATCAAGAAACGGATTACGACGCGGAAACAATTGCGAAAAAATCGCTGAAAATCGCGTCGGAAATTTGCGTGTTTACCAACGATAATATCCGTTGCGAAACGGTGGGCGTAGTAAGCGCAGACGGCGCGAAATCGGTTAATAAAAGCCGCAAAAAGGCTGAAAAGGAGGACAAATAATGGATTTATCCCCCAAACAGATCGTTTATAAATTAGATAAATATATCATCGGGCAGGACGAGGCGAAAAAGGCGGTGGCGATTGCTCTTAGAAACCGTTACCGTCGCGCGCAGTTGCCCGCGGAAATTCGTGAAGAAATCACGCCGAAAAATATTATTATGAAAGGCCCGACGGGGGTTGGTAAAACGGAGATCGCTCGCCGTCTTGCCAAGCTTGTAAAAGCGCCTTTTGTCAAGGTCGAGGCGACCAAATATACCGAAGTTGGTTACGTGGGCAAGGACGTGGAAGGCATGATTCGTGATCTTGCGGAATGTGCGTATCGCCTTGTCAAATCGGAAAAAGCGGATGAAGTAAAGGCAAAAGCAACCACCGCGGCAGAGAAACGTTTGGTCAAAGTCCTTTCCGAAGCGAAGAAAGACGAACGTGATAAGCTGGACAAAGAAATTTTCGAAAATAATCTTTTGGACGGGTTGCGCAAGGGCGAATACGACAATTTCATGATCGAAATGGAAGTGGTTGACGAACCGCAAGCGATGGAGCTTGTGCCTGGTGGCGCGGCAATCTCGATCGGCAGTATCTTCGGGGACATGTTCCAAAACAAGAAGAAAAAACGCCGTTTGAGCGTGCGCGAAGCGTTCCAGATCGCGCTCACCGAAGAATCGGAAAAGCTGATGGATGAAGACGCAATCAAGGCGGAGGCGTTATATCGCGCGGAAAACGACGGGATCGTGTTCATTGACGAAATTGATAAGATCGCGGGCAAGGGCAATCGCGGGGGCGCAGACGTGTCGCGCGAAGGGGTACAAAGGGATATACTTCCTATCGTAGAAGGCTCGACGGTCGTTACGAAATACGGACCGATTAAGACCGATTTCATTTTGTTTATCGCGGCGGGCGCTTTCCACGTGGCGGCGGTGGAAGATCTTATCCCCGAATTGCAAGGCCGTTTCCCCGTATCGGTGGAATTGCACAGCCTGACGAAGGAAGATTTTGTGAAAATTTTGACGGAAACGGAAAATTCGCTCACGTTCCAATACAGTCAGCTCCTTAGCGTAGACAATATCAATTTGGAATTTGACGAAGGAGCGATCGAGCGTATCGCGGAAGTGTCGGTGGAATTGAATTTGACGTCCGAAGACATCGGCGCGCGCCGTTTGCATACAGTCATGGAATATCTGTTGGAAGATATTTCCTTTAACGCGGGTGGCGATTATCCCCTGTTCACGTTAAAGATCGATAAAAAATACGTGGACGAGCATTTGCAGAAATTGACAGGCGATAGAAATTTAAAGAAATACGTTTTATAAAACATTTAGGAAAAAATAACTATGATCAACATTCCCAAGGGCACGAAAGACGTTCTGCCCCAAGACAGTTACAAATGGCAATACGTGGAAAGCATGGCGCGCGAAGTAGCGGGGCTTTTCAATCTCAAAGAGATACGTACCCCTACCTTTGAGCATACCGAGCTCTTTCAGCGCGGCGTAGGTGACACCACCGACATCGTGACAAAAGAAATGTACACGTTTAAGGACAAGGGGGATCGTTCGATTACGCTCAAACCCGAAGGTACGGCAGGAGCGGTGCGTTCGTTTATCGAAAACGGATTAGCAAACGGTGTTTTGCCTGCGAAAATGTACTATATCACCCCTGCGTTCCGCTACGAACGTCCCCAAGCGGGCAGATTACGTGAGTTTCACCAATTCGGCGTGGAAATTTTCGGCGCAAAGGGCGCGCAGACGGACGCGGAAGCGATTGTGATGGCAGACACCCTGCTTAAAAAATTGGGGTTGAACGTTCAATTGTATATCAACTCAATCGGTTGTCCTACCTGTCGCGCTGCGTTCAACAAGGCGCTGAAAGAATTTTTTGAGCCGAATTTGGAAAATCTCTGTTACGATTGCAAGACGCGTTACGAGAAAAATCCCTTGCGTTTGCTTGATTGTAAGGAAGAAAATTGTAAGAAGGTCAACGTCAACGCGCCGTCTATTTTGGACTATCTCTGCGACGATTGCGCCGCGCATTTTGAAGAGTTAAAGGCGTGTCTAGATCTCGCTGGCGTGGCGTACGAAATCGATCCCCGTATCGTGCGTGGGCTTGATTATTACACGCGTAGCGTGTTTGAATTTGTTTCGACGTCGATCGGGGCGCAGGGTACGGTATGCGCGGGCGGCAGATACGACGGTTTGATTGAAGAGTTAGGCGGAAACCCGATGCCTGCGGTCGGTTTTGCGGCGGGTATTGAACGCTTGCTTATCGTCATGGAACAAACGGGCGTAGAAATTCCCGCGCCGCACGTTCCTACGGTATATATCGCGGGCATGGACGGCGATTGCCGTAAAAAGGCGTTTGAAATTGCGATCGCGCTCCGCGCAAAGGGTATCTTTGCGGAAATCGATCATATGGAGCGTTCGGTAAAGGCGCAGTTTAAATACGCGGACAAGTTGGGTGCAAAATACGTAGCGGTGATTGGTGGAAACGAGCTTAGCGAAGGCAGAGCCAACGTCAAGTGCATGGCGACGGGCGAAAGCGAAAGCGTAGCTTTTGCGGATATGGCGACATATTTTTTGACGAAATAACGAAAAATAACGAAAGATAAAAAATAGGAGGGGAATATTATGGTAAAATACGTAAACGCAGCAGGGTTGGAAGAATTGATTGCAAGTTCGTCCTTACCCGTATTTTGTGATTTTTGGGCGAGTTGGTGCGGGCCTTGCAGAATGCTTGCGCCCGTCTTTGAAGAAATTTCGGATAGATACGAAGGGGAAGCTGTGTTCGTCAAGATTGATATTGATGAGGAAGACAGCGAGGCAGCGGCGATTAAATACGGCATTTCGTCCATTCCGAATATTATTGTATTTAAAGACGGAAAACCGGTGGCAAATAATCTTGGATTTGTACCCGAGGCGGCGTTGGATGCTTTCGTAAAATCCCATTTGTAATACGGTATTTGAGCCACGCAAAAAAGAATATCCACTCGTGATAACGCGGGTGGATTTTTTGATTTAAAAAACTTTTTTCTTGTAAACTATTGACAAAACGTAAGGGGGAGCGTATAATCATATATACATAAACCCTTTCGGGAAAAAAGGAGAAAAAAGCATGAAGAAAGCATTTAAAGTAGCGCTTGGTTGTGTTTGCGCGGCATCCATGATGGCAGGGGTTGCTTGCGGCGATAAAGGTGGAAACGGTTACACCACGCAGGAAACCTTGAACGGTAAAACGGCGGAAGAAAAGTACACCGAAATTATGGCAACGATCGACGGGCAGAGCGAGAATTTCAGCAGCTTGATCCAATACGATATTCATTGCGACGTAAGCATGGACGGTATGAATTTTGGTATGGATTTGGAATTGACGTCGACCGTGAAAATGAACGGGGATGATTTTTTTGCAAGCGATTTTGTAGACGCAGGCAGCTTACAGGGCATGGATTTGGGTACGAAACTGCAAAACGTATGGTACGTAGACGGCGTGGCGTATTTGGATATGGACGTTACGGGTGATATAATGGATTCTTCGCCTATCGACGAGAGCAAAATGACTGTTTCCATGGAAGAACTTTGTCAGGCGGCAGGTTTGGAAAAAGATAATTTGTTTAACCCGCTTTACGATTTCTCGGATACGGCGTTTGAAGACGTTCAATTTAACGTTGGCGAAAGCGATTCCTATTTTGAAATCGTTATGAAAGGGGACGACGCGGCGGCATACGCGCAAACGGTTTTGTCTAAGCAAGGTTTGGCTGGTCAACTTAGCATTCCGCAGGTTAACTATAAATTTATCATGGACAAAGACGGTAATTTCGATTACGTTAAGATTGATTTTGACGTGAACGTGAATTCGAGCGGCGTTACGTTTAAATACAAGTACGATGGTAAGATCACTTTCTCGGATATCGGTACGACGGTTGTTACCGCGCCTGCAGGCAGCGAAGATTGGACGGATTTAAGACCTGGCGTTGGGACAAATCCCGCAAATCCTGGCAATGGTTCTACGAGCGTAGAAGAATAATAAAAACGCAAAATGGTAACGGCGCGTTTCGCGTCTAACAAATAACGGCAAAAGAAAAAACCCGACGGGGCGTCCGTCGGGTTTTCTATTTGATTGTTTATCGTTTGCCCGCCGTAGCGGGAATAACGCCAAGGATTAATAATTTTCCGCTCTTACCTGGAAGTATGCCTGCGGATGAGCACAGATAGGGCAAACGTCGGGCGCTTTCTTGCCGACTACGATATGACCGCAGTTGGAGCACTGCCATACAGCGTCGCCATCCTTCGAGAAAACAAGGTCGCCTTTAACGTTGGCAAGGAGCTTTCTATATCTTTCTTCGTGTTCCTTTTCGATTGCCGCAACCCCTTCGAAGAGTTTTGCGATTTCTTCAAAGCCTTCTTCGTGAGCAGTTTTCGCAAAGCCGTCGTACATATCCGTCCATTCGTAGTTTTCACCAAGAGCCGCTTCCAAAAGGTTGTCTGCGGTGGAAGAAATTTCGCCACCGTTCAACAGTTTGAACCAAATTTTTGCGTGTTCCTGTTCGTTTTTCGCCGTTTCTTCAAAAATAGCCGCGATCTGTACGAAGCCTTCCTTTTTTGCCTTGCTTGCAAAGTAGGTGTACTTGTTTCTCGCCTGCGATTCGCCTGCAAACGCCGTCTGCAAGTTCGCTTCCGTCTGGCTGCCTTTCAAAACGGGGAGCTGTTCGAATTTACCGCTCTGTTTGCAAACGGGGCAAACTTCGGGTGCGCTGTCGCCTTCTACTACGTGGTTACATACCTTACACTTGAATTTCATAATCGA
>JAZSJN010000013.1:0-13636 GCA_045534315.1 Candidatus Scatosoma sp. | reverse complement strand
ATCTCAATACCATTGATAAAAAAGAACTCGCCTCGCATTGTATGGAAGATATTGATAAAGAGTTCGTAAACAAAGTGCAAAACGGCGATATTATGGTCGCGGGTTATAACTTTGGGTGCGGTTCTTCGCGTGAACACGCGCCGATCGCAATTAAGGAAAGCGGTATTTCGCTTATAATTGCGCGGAGCTTTGCCCGTATTTTCTATCGCAATTCCATCAATATCGGGCTTGCGATTGTCGAATGTAGTGAGGCGGTGGACGGTATTGCCGACGGGGATAAGGTAGAGGCGGATTTGGATAACGGCGTTATCTACAACCGCACGACGGGCAAGAGCTTTAAAACGCAACCCTTCCCCGCTTTTATCCAAAAAATTATCGAAAACGGCGGCTTGGTATCGTCCATTCAAAAGGGCGTCATCCGCTAAATGATAGAGTTGCGGCAACGCAAACGACAGGTGAGAGATTATGAAAAATTATAAAATCGGCTTATTGAAAGGGGACGGTATCGGTCCTGAGATTGTGGAAAGCGCGGTGCGCGTTTTGGAAGCGGTTGGCAAAAAACGGAATATATCGTTTACGTTCACGCCCTATCTTATCGGCGGCGCGGCGATTGACGCTTGCGGCAAGCCCTTACCCGACGAAACGGTGGCAGGGTGCTTAGCGTCGGACAGCGTTTTGCTCGGCGCGGTGGGCGGTCCGAAATGGGATACGCTCCCCGGCAACGTTCGTCCCGAAAAAGCGCTGCTTGGTATTCGCGCAGCGATGGGGCTGTTTACAAATCTGCGCCCTGCGAAATTATATCCCGCGCTCAAAGGAGAATGTCCCTTGCGTGAAGATATCGTAGCGAACGGTTTTGATATTATGATCGTAAGAGAGCTTACGGGCGGCATTTATTTTGGTGAACGCGGTTATCGCGACGGCAAGTACGGCGAAGAGGCGTACGACACCGAGGCGTACAGCCGTATGGAAATCGAACGTATCGTGCGCGTAGCTTTTGAAACGGCAAGAAAACGCCGTAAAAAGCTGACGAGTATCGATAAGGCAAACGTTTTGGAAACGTCCAGACTTTGGCGCAAGATCGTGCACGAGATCGCGGCGGAATATCCCGACGTGGAAGTGGCGGATATGCTCGTAGACAACGCGGCGATGCAGCTTGTTCGCAACCCGTCCCAATTCGACGTTATCGTGACGAGTAATATGTTCGGCGACATTTTATCGGACGAAGCGTCGCAGATTACGGGGTCGATCGGCATGTTGCCGTCCGCATCCTTAAACGAAGGCAAGCGCGGTTTATACGAACCGATCCACGGTTCTGCGCCCGATATTGCGGGGCAAAATAAGGCAAATCCGATCGCAACGGTGCTGTCGGCGGCAATGATGCTGTTGTATGCCTTTGACGAAAGCGACGCGAGCGACGATATCGTCAACGCGGTGGATAAAGTCTTAGAGTCGGGCTATCGTACGGCGGATTTGGCGCACGGTGCGCCTGCGCTCACGACGAGCGAAATGACGGATAAAATTATCGAAAATCTTTGATTTTCAAGGAAAAAGATATGGCAGAGAAGAAATTGAATGCGATTTATGCAAAGCTCTGTCTTTGCACGGTGTTCCGCAAAGTAACCGAAAAGCCGTTATTTAAGGCGTTTGAGCGGTATTGCTTGGCGGAAAGTCAAAATGAAAAACGCAAGGCGTACGCGGCGTTTACGGAGATTGTTTACGAAGACGGCGGCTCGCTGACGGACAGCGTGATACGCCTTGTATCCGAAGACGAAAACGTGTACGTAAAATGCGTGGCGGCGGATAAAATCCCTGATAAAAATATCGAAACGGCGGCAAGAAAAGAATTGTCGGCGTTTGCCCTTTTCGGCGCTCTTTCCCGCGAAGATTTTGCGGAAGATATGAGTGAAAACGAAAGCGAATTGCCCGACTTTTTTTCCGTAAACGCGGACATGGGTAGGGTGTACGACGAAAGATTGCAAAATTTGCACAAATACGGTTACGGTATTTTTTCTTCCCGTTGTATGTTCCGCCTTTCCGACGAAAAGGAGATCGAACCGATCGTCAGCGCGGACAAGACGAGCATGGCGCAGTTCATCGGGTACGAAAACGAACGCGCAAAGGTCGTGGAAAACACTCGCGCATTTATTGCGGGCAGACCTGCGGCAAACGTGCTCCTTTGCGGGGATGCAGGTACGGGAAAATCGTCTACGGTCAAGGCGGTTGCAAACGAATTTTTCAAAGAAGGCGTGCGCTTGATCGAGCTTAGAAAAGATCAACTTAGATATTTGCCAAACGTTATGGCAAAGGTCAGCGGCAATCCCTTAAAATTCATTATCTTTATTGACGATTTGTCGTTCAATAAAAACAACGACGATTTCAGTATGTTAAAGGCTGCGTTGGAAGGTTCTGCAAGCGCGACGGCAGACAACGCCGTGATCTATGCGACCAGCAACCGTCGGCATATTGTAAAGGAAAGCTTTGGCGATCGCGAAGGGGACGACGTGCATAGAAACGACACGTTGCAGGAAACGCTGTCCTTGTCCGAACGTTTCGGGTTGACCGTGTTGTTCTCTAAGCCCGACAAAAAGCTGTTCTTATCTATCGTGCGCGAACTTGCAAAACGCAACGGTATCACAATGGACGAAAGAGAGCTTGATGTACAGGCAGAAGCCTTTGCGATCCGAAAAGGCAGTCGCTCTGCCCGTTGCGCCGAACAGTTTATAAACAGTCTATTATAACAAAAGGGGCGTATACGTCCCGCAACGAAACCCATTACGAGGTGAAAATTATGCTTACGATCGACAACGTATACCGCGCGAGCAACGCGCTCAAAGGCGTGGCGAGAAAAACGGACGTACTGTACGCGCCTAAACTCTGTCCCGGGGTAGATTTATATCTAAAAACAGAAAATTTGCAAATTACGGGCTCGTTCAAGGTGCGCGGCGCGTATTATAAAATGACTAGGCTTTCCGAAGAAGAAAAACAACGCGGCGTTATTGCTTGTTCGGCGGGTAATCACGCGCAAGGCGTGGCGCTTGCGGCGCAGAAAAACGGGATTAAGGCGGTGATCTGCTTGCCCGACGGCGCGCCCATTTCCAAGGTGGAAGCAACGAAGAGCTACGGCGCGGAAGTCTGCCTTGTCGAAGGGGTGTACGACGACGCCTATCAAAAGGCTTTGCAACTCCGCGACGAAAAAGGATATACTTTCTTGCATCCGTTCAACGACGAAGACGTCATTGCGGGACAGGGTACGATCGCCTTAGAGATTGCCGAACAGCTCCCCGATTTGGATGCGGTACTCGTGCCTATTGGCGGGGGCGGCTTGATTTCGGGTATTGCCTATACAATTAAGACACTCAATCCTAACGTTAAGGTAATCGGGGTACAGGCAAAAGGAGCACCGTCCATGAAGAATGCGATCGAGCACGGCGAAGTGGAAGAACTTCCGTCCGTATCGACGATTGCCGACGGTATCGCGGTGAAAAAACCTGGGAATCTCACGTATGAAATTTGCAGTAAATACGTAGACGAGATCGTAACGGTAACGGACGACGAAATTTCAGCGGCAATTTTGGCGTTGATGGAACAGCACAAATTGGTTACCGAAGGCGCAGGCGCGGTCAGCGTAGCGGCGGCTATGTTCCATAAGGTTGATCTTAAAGGGAAAAAGGCGGTGTGCGTGCTTTCGGGCGGCAATATCGACGTGACGATCCTTTCGCGCGTGATTAAGCGCGGGCTTTTGATGTCGGGTAGAAGTTGCCAACTTATGATCGAGCTTATGGATAAGCCCGGACAGCTGAAAAACGTGTCGCGTATTATTGCCGATCTTGGCGGTAACGTTACCAGCGTTCACCACGAACGCGCGAACGAAGGCTCGGATGTCAACGGTTGCTATCTTCGTATCGTGTTGGAAACGAGAAATTACGAACATATCGCGCAAATTCGTCAGGCATTGACGGATTTTGGGTTTAAACTCTTGTAAATAAGGAGCAAAATTATGGAAATCAAAAAAGTATCGACGGAGAAAGCTCCTGCGGCGATTGGACCGTATTCGCAGGCGATCGTGTGTGGGGATATGGTATTTACGTCGGGGCAGATCCCCATCAATCCCGCAAGCGGGAACGTAGAAGCAACCACGATCGAAGAACAGGCGGAACAGGTCATGAAAAATCTCGGCGAAGTCTTAAAGGCGGCGGGAAGCGGCTTTGAAAAAGCGGTAAAAACGACTTGTTTCTTGGCGGATATGGCAGATTTTGCGGCGTTCAACGGCGTGTATGCAAAATATTTTACGACCAACCCCGCGCGTAGCTGTGTGGCGGTTAAAACCTTGCCGAAAAACGTGCTGGTGGAAGTGGAAGTCATTGCGGCCTTGTAAGTTTATGAATAATTGGAAATAAAAAAATCCGCTGTGCGTTATACTGCGCACGGCGGATTTTTACTATATAAAAAACTTAAAAACCCGATACGTATCAGGCTTTTTTGGGTTTTAGCGTTAAATAAAAGGTCTTTCTACGCGGATAACGCAAAAGCAATTGGGCTTTTGTTGACGAATATTTTCGCTGACAAGATTTTCTGCCTCTTCCGTTTCTATTTTGCAATCGGACGGCACTAACAAATCGAAAATCAGGTTGACATTCGTTTCGCCCATGGTCATACGAAAATCGTGGATGGAAAATTCGGGGTTCACCTCTTTGGCTGCTGCAATCGCAACGGCGTGCATTTCGTTTACCAGCGGATCGTTCATGACGAGCGGGTCAAGGTGTATCGTCACAATACAGCCAAACGTTTCGTGCATGTCCCGCTCCATTTTATCCACTTCTTCGTGCGCAATATTGATATCAGATTCGGAATCGACTTCGGCATGGAAAGAAACGATCTGGCGCCCAGGACCGTAATCGTGCACCATAACGTCGTGGATACCGACCACAAGGGGATAACCTTTGGAAAACTCGTAAATCTGTTTGATAAATTCGGGGTCGGGGGTAGAGCCAAGCAGAAGATCGATTGTTTCCTTCGCGGCTTTAAAGCCCGTGAACATAATAAACACGGCAACGAGAATACCCGCGTACCCGTCGATACGCCAACCCCAAATTTTCGCTACGATCGACGAAACGAGTACCAGCGTGGTCGCTACACAGTCGCTCAGGCTGTCGAACGCGGCTGCTTTGAGTGGCGTAGAGTTGATCGTCTTTGCGATTTTGCGATAGAAGAAAAACAGCCAAATTTTTACCAAAATCGCGACACCGAGAATAATCAAAGTAATCGTGCCGACGGTGGGAAGTTGCGGATGCATAATTTTATTTACCGACGACGTCAGCAATTCAAATCCGACCAAGATAATCAGCATATCGACGATGAAGCCCGTGACATATTCCAATCTGCCGTGCCCTAAGGGGTGTTCTTTATCGACGGGTTTATTCGCCAAACGAAACCCGATTAAGGCAACGACGGATGAGCCTGCGTCCGAGATGTTGTTAAAGGCGTCCGCAATGATAGCAACCGAGTGGGAAATCAACCCCATAACCAGCTTTCCTGCAAAGAGCAAAACGTTTAAAATAATGCCCGTAAAACCGCCGAGAGAGGCGTATTTTCCACGCACCTTAGGATCGCGCGGGTCTTTGTTTTTACCGATAAAAATTCGTGTGAGTAAGTTTATCATAGGTATTCCGTCCGTAAAATATAGATAGACGCATAAATGGGCGCGCCCATATTTATATTATATGTTTTTTAAAAAAATTGTCAATCGAAAAACGAGAGCGAGGGAAAGGTATAATGAAAAACTTGACAAGCGTAAAATATTTGTGGTAGAATTTTACTTGATATTATATTGGAGGATAGATCGATATGGATTTAGCGGCTACAATTTTAGGTAGTGGGTTGGATTCTTGGTTGGTTATAACGATTTCGGTTGCATTGCTTGCCATCGGCTTTGTTTGTTTAGTAAAAGGAGCGGATTGGTTTGTTGGCGGCGCGGCGGGAATTGCAGAAAAATTACGCGTGCCGTCGTTAATCGTTGGTTTGACGATCGTATCGTTTGGTACGAGCGCGCCTGAATTGGCTACGTCGATTATATCGGCGGCGCAAGGTAGCGCGGATATTGCGGTAGGAAACGTGATCGGCAGCAATATTACGAATATTTTGTTGATTTTAGGGATTGCGGCGGTGATTTGCCCGTTGCTTGTTCAAAAAAACACGTTATTGTTTGATTTCCCCGTCCTTTTGGGCGCAAGTATTTTGATTTTATTGCTTGGCGGTTTCGATAACCAAATCGGTCGTGTGGACGGGACGATTATGTTTCTTTTATCCCTTGCGTATATGGTTTTCTTGATTGTATATGCGGTGCGTGAAAGTAAAAAGACCCCACCCGTGTCCGCGTTGAATCCTCATGAAGTAGTTGTGGATGACGTGGAAAACGAACGGACAGAAAGCAAAAACGGCTTTACGGCTTGGATTGATAAAATGAGCAAGCATACGTGGTTTTTAATTGTGCTTACGGTTGTAGGGCTGGCATTTGTCGTAGCGGGCGCGCTCTTTGGGGTAATTCCCGGCGCAACCGTCGTAGCGACGAAAATCGGCATTTCTGAAAAAGTAATCGGGCTGACCGTAGTGGCGATTGGCACTTCCTTACCCGAACTCGTGACGTGTGTGATTGCGGCAAAGAAAGGGGAAACGGATATTGCGGTTGGTGATATTGTCGGGAGCAATATCTTCAACGTGATACGTACGTTGGGTATTTGCGCGATGATTTTACCCCTTCCTTTCCAAAATTCGTTTTGGATCGACGGCACAATCGCGCTTGGGGCGGCGGTATTGTTATCGGTATTCGGGTATTGTAAAGGACATAAGGTACGTCGTTGGGCAGGGATTTTAATGCTCGGTTGTTTCGCTGCATATTACGTATATTTATTTGCGTTTGCTTAAAATTGGCTGAAAATAAAAAAATAATTTCAAAAAGTCATGCAAAAACGCTTGCCTTTATATTAAAAATTATATATAATTATTGTCGACTTCGAGCGTTCCGCTGCCTTTTTATTGGGCGTGGTGAGGAATCACGCAGCGGGTTATGAACGTTTCGTAAATAACGGAGGTAAAGTCTAAAATGAAAGGAATTATCGAAGCTATCAATGCTGAAGGTATGAAAGCTGAACTTCCCGCATTCAACGTAGGCGATACGATTAAGGTCGGTTACAAAATTATTGAAGGCGGCAAGGAACGTGTACAGAACTTCGAAGGCGTCGTAATCGCGAAGAAGAACGGCGGCATTTCCGAAACCTTCACCGTACGCCACATTTCCTATGGCGTAGGCGTAGAAAAAACGTATCCTATTCACTCCCCGAAGATTGCGTCCATTACGGTCGTTAGAAAGGGTAAAGTAAGAAGAGCGAAGTTGTATTATCTGCGTGGTCTTACCGGTAAAGCGGCAAAAGTTAAGGAAAAAATTTAAGTATCGGATAACAACCGAAAAAGTGGATCTGCCCAAAGTCAACGGCAGATCTATTTTTTTATAAAAAAACAAAATATCCCCCGTCAATTCGGTTTACTTTTTCGTCCGTTTCCTTTATAATGAAGAACAGGAATATATAAGGAAGGGATATTTTTGCTTTTTATACGGACGTTTCCGTATAACGGAAAAAGAAAAAACGTTCCGAAGGACTTATTATGAAAAACTTTTTTAACAAAATCAAACGGATCACGGCGTATACTTGGGCGCTCATCGTGTTGGTTGCGATCTATTTCGTGACGGGCATCACGACGCTCGGGTCTACCCAAAATACGGGCGAGTCGTTCTATTTAGAGGCAAACAAGACGGCGTATTTTAACGTTTTGCGCCCCAACGGCGAAAGGTTGGACGACATTTATGCAAATATCGGCTTGATTTACGGCAAGGAAGGGGAGGCAGCCAACGTTACCGTAAAATATTACAGCAGTACCAACAGCGCTACGCCTACGGCTAATAGCAGTTATTGGAAAGAGTTGGGCAAAGTAAAGATTGCCAACGCCTATAATGAAAACGCGAAAGACGGTAGCGTCGGCTCGAACTTTAACTGGATACCCATTATTACGGACACAAACAAGAGCTATTCGTATATCTCGATTACGTCCGATACGTCGATGGAAATTAACGAGCTTGTCTGCTTGAATCAATCGGGCGAGAAGTTGTTTATCAAAGAATGTATTCCCGATGGTACGAAATATAAAAAAGCGAATTTGCTTTGCGTTTGCGACGCGCAAGATTCGTTTATTTTAGACAATAGCTTTAAATATAACTTCACGCAGGAAGAAGCGCATTATCTCACATCGGTGTTGACGGTAAAGAGCGGTGATGCTGTAATCAATAACGCGACGTACAATCTCGATTCCCATTACAATTTCTTGGGCACGCTGTTGTTCGTTCCGTCCGTTTCGATGTTCGGAATAAATACGTTTGCGCTTCGTTTGCCCGTATTTCTTGCATCCTGCGCTTTGCTTGTATTCGCGGCGTTGTTGATTCGCGAATTGACCAAGAATAACAAAGTGTCGTTCGTCTTTGCGACGGTGCTTGCGCTCGGTGGGGTATTGATGACGGTCGGCAAAGTGGCTTCGCCCCTTATGTTCGTGGTAAGTGCGCTGGTAGCCAGCCTGTATTTTATGTATCGTTTCTTCTCGCGCGGGATCTCGTCGAAGAAGATCGTAAAAGGGGGCATGAACGTACTTGTGTCCGGTCTGTTTGCGGCGATTGCAATGTCGATCGACGCTATGGCAGTGTTGCCCGTGATCGGTATTCTCACTCTGTTTGCGTTCGGTTTGCGCCGTCAAAAAGCGGCTTATGCGATCGAACTCAAAAAGACGGAGGGCAAGGAAGAGACGGTTACGCTCGCCAACGGTGAAACGAAAGTTGTCAACAAGGAAGAAAAGAAAGTTCGGGAAAAATATGCAGAAAAAGCCCGTCTTAGCCTCGGGTTTGCGACGTTGTCTTTTGTCGCGGCGACGGTGTTTATCGCTTTGATTGCGGCGATCTGCGGTTATCACGCGTACGTAAAAGCGCATAGTGCAGGCGACGTTGGTTTCTTGACGATTTTGTTCAAGCAGACGCTCTGCTCTGTACGTGGCTTTGTACCCACGAAATATGCGGTGACGAACGCATCCAACGCCTTTGCATGGTGGTTGCCTTTAAAACCTGCTACGCTGAGCAGCGGCGCGGCGGGCGGCAAATATTTAGCGTTTAGCGTTCTGCCCAACATGATTGCGATTTTGGTGGCTTTCGTATCTTTCGTATACGTGGCGGTCAAGGTGGTAAAGGGTTTTGTGAACAAGGAAAACGACAAAGAGACGCTTCGTCTTAGAAGGAATGCGATCATCCTGTTTAGCGGTATGGTGTGCGCAATGATTATGGCTGCCGTACGTGCAGGCGTGACTGCGGAAACGAGCGTACTCTTCCACGTTTGCTATCTTGGATTTATTGCGTTGGCAGCGACGCAGTTGCCTAAAGGAAAGATCGGCAATATCGCGCTTTGGGGCACGGTCGCTTTGGTAGCGGTTAATTTCGTGGTTTGTTTGCCCGCGCTTTACGGCTTTGCTGCGCCCATGGGTTGGGCAAAAGCATTCGGTTGGACGGCTTGGCTGAACAACGGATTTTTCAGATAATCGATAATACTGCGAAAGACGAAGTCCTTAGCGCACGTGCGCGTGGATTTCGTTTTTCGCCTTTCATCGTGCTTTAACGAGCGGTTATTTACGCAAAAGGGAGAAAGAGTATGATTGCAAAGGTACAAAGCTATGCGCTTTCGGGATTGGAGGGTGTCTGCGTGACGGTAGAAGCGGACGTTTCCAAGGGCTTGCCTGCCTATGAAATGGTTGGTTTGCCGGACGCAGCGGTAAAAGAATCGAAAGAGCGTGTACGCAGTGCGATCAAAAACAGCGCGTTGGAGTTTCCCGCGCACAAAGTAACCGTTAATCTCGCCCCTGCCTACGTCAAAAAGGAAGGCTCTTCTTTCGATCTGCCCGTGGCGATCAGCTTATTGCTTGCCTATGGGGAGTTGGAGGCGGACGTACAGGGCTATATTTTCCTTGGCGAGCTGGCGCTCAGCGGTGATCTGCGCCCCGTAGCGGGGGTATTGCCGTCTATTATTTCGGCGCGCGATCGCGGGTTTGTGAAATTTATTGTTCCAAAAGATAACGAAAAGGAAGCGGGCTATATTGAAGGCGTCAGCGTCTACGCTGCGAAAAATTTAAAAGAAGTTGTCGATCATTTGTCGGGGTTAAAGCTTATGCAACCCGTTCCCGCGGCGTCCTTTGCGGCGGCGACGGCGCAAAAGGAAACTTCGCACGATCTTTCGTTTGTGAAAGGGCAGGCGATTGCCAAACGCGCCTTGGAAGTGGCGGTGGCGGGCGGACACAACGTCTTGTTCGTAGGGCCGCCGGGTAGCGGTAAAACCATGTTGGCAAGATCGTTGCCTACGGTGTTGCCTGATATGTCCTTTGACGAAGCGTTGGAAATTACGAAGATACATTCGGTAGCGGGTACGTTGGGTACAGACGGAATCGTAACGGTACGGCCTTTCCGTAGCCCCCATCACACGGCGACAACGGTATCTCTTTGCGGCGGCGGTAATAAGAGCGTACATCCCGGCGAAATCAGCTTAGCGCATGGCGGCGTACTGTTTTTAGACGAGCTGCCCGAATATAAACGTTCGTCTTTGGAATCGTTGCGTCAACCTTTGGAAGACGGCGTAATCACAATTTCGCGCTCGGGCGGTACGGTGATCTATCCCGCGTCCTTTATGCTCTGCGCGAGTATGAACCCCTGCCCTTGCGGGCATTACGGGAGTAAAAAACACCGTTGTAGCTGTACGCCCAACGATATTCGAAAATACCGTGCGAAAATTTCAGGGCCTTTGCTCGATCGAATCGATATTCAGGTGGAAGTGGACGGCGTGGAATACGATGATCTGGTGTCCGAAGAGAGAGAAGAAACCAGCGCGGCGGTGAAGAAACGCGCCGATAGCGCGCGGGCGATACAAAGGGAACGTTTTTTACATAGTAATATCAAGACGAACGCAGAAATGGGCGAAAAGGAAACGCGCGAATTTTGCCGTTTGAGCAAGGAATGTGAAGACGTATTGCGTGAGGCGTTTGAACAATTACATCTTTCGGCGCGCGCACGCTCGCGTATTTTAAAGGTGGCGCGCACGATCGCCGATCTTGAACTTTGTGAAGAAATATCAGCGGAGCATTTGTACGAGGCAATATCCTATCGTACGTACGGTTCAAATCTGTCTTTGACGGAGTAAGCTATGATCAGTTTTCTTAAAAATCACATATTTTTTTATATAGGGTATCTCGTGGGGGTATCGTTGGTTGCGTTCTTTGCGTACGTGATCGACAAAGGCAAAGCCAAACGCGGGGCGTGGCGTATTCCTGAAAAAGTCCTGTTGACGTTGTCGTTGATCGGCGGTGCGACAGGGGGATATGTGGCAATGCATTTGGTGCGGCACAAAACGCAAAAATGGTATTTTCACGTTGTCAACGTACTCGGTTTGGCGTGGCAGGGCTGTTTGCTCGTATTCCTGCTGACGGCGTAAGGATAAAAAAGGAGAAAGGATTTGTCTTTCGAAGAACGTTTAAAAAGCAAGATCATTTCCATTCCGCGCGGGGATAAGCTGTATCCCAAGGCTTGGGAATACTTAGACGACGCGCCCGAAACGCTGTATGCGGTGGGGAACGTTTCCTTGCTAGCGCGCGCGAAGTTCGTCGTGATAGGTTCAAGGCGTACCCCCGTGAACGCAATGAAATTGGGCGAAACGATCGCAAGAGAGCTCTCGTCGCAGTTCGTCATTGTGACGGGCGCGGCGGACGGCGGGGACACGGCGGCGATCACGGGTGCTTTAAAAAGCGGTGTGATCTGTCTGTTGGCGGGTGGATTTTCCGCCATTCCGCAGGCGAATTTGCCCCTTTTAGAGCGGGTAGCGGAAAACGGATTGTTGTTATCCGTTCATCCTTTTGAAATGCCCGTGCGCTCCTTTTCTTACGAGTACCGTAACAAATTGATGGCGGCGCTTGGCGACGGGGTTTTAGTGCTCGGCGCAGGGGAAAAAAGCGGCGCGCTGATCACGGCAAAATACGCGCAAGAATTTTCAAGAAAGATATTCGCTCTCCCCTATCCGCCGAATGCGGCGGCGGGCGCGGGATGTAACGCTCTTATCAAAAAAGGCGGGTATCTCACCGAGAGCGCTGCGGACGTTTTTGCCGTTTACGGTATAGACGCGTCGCAAACGAAAATAAAAATCGAACTTTCTGCGGACGAAGAAAAGGTATATAACGCGCTGCGTGAAATTTCCGAAGGGCATATCAACGAAGTGGCGGCGGCAACGGGAATTCCCGTGTTTAGGCTTCGCGCGGTGCTGTCCGCGTTAGAGATCAAAGGTCTGGCAACAGCGCTTGGCGGCAACCGCTATTCGGTAGTATAAAGCGTAAAAAAAACGCGTATAACATAACAAGGCAAAAAATTAGTAGTAAGGAATATATAATGGATTTAATCATCGTAATGTCGCATTCCAAGGCGAAAACCATCACCAAGTACTTAAAGGGTAAATACCGCGTGGACGCGTCCGCAGGACACATTCGCGATCTGCCCGTGCATACGCTCGGCGTGGACGTCAAAAACAATTTTGAACCCAAATACGTCAATTCCGAAGGCAAAGAAGACGTAATTCGCCGTTTGATAGACGCGACGAAAAAAGCCGATCGCGTTTATCTTGCAACCGACCCCGATAGAGAAGGGGAAGCGATCGCTTGGCATTTGCAAACGGTACTCGGCTTGGATGAAAAGGGCGAAAACCGTATCGAATTTAACGAAGTTTCGCAGCGCGCGATTGAAGCAGCGCTCAAAACCCCCCGTCAGATCAATTACAGCTTGGTAGACGCGCAACAAGCCCGCCGCGTGCTCGATCGTTTGGTGGGGTATAAGCTTTCCACCCTGTTAAACCATAAAATCGAAGATAAGAAAGGGAATGGTAAACGTACGCTTTCGGGCGGCAGAGTGCAATCGGTTGCCTTGCGCTTGCTGGTAGAGCGAGAACGAGAAATTACGGCGTTCGTTCCGCAAGAATATTGGAATTTGACGGCAGATTTGCAAGATAAGCCCAAAGCATACGCGCCCTTTAAAGCGATGCTTGAAAAGAAGGGGACGAAAAAATTCAAACCTTCGTCTGCGGACGAAACCGCACAGGTTTTGGATGCACTCGAAAAGGGAAGATTTATCGTGTCCAAGGTCAAAAAAGCGGTGGCGAAATCGCATGCGCCCGCGCCTTTCACGACCAGCTCTTTACAACAGGACGCGTCGAATAAGTTGGGGCTTACCGCGCCTGAAACGATGAGCCTTGCACAGCATTTGTACGAAGGTATCGCAACGGAAAACGGCGACCATATCGCGTTTATTACCTATATGCGTACGGACTCCGTCCGCGTATCCAAAGAAGCGCAAGAAAAAGCGTTAGATAAAATTCGCGCGGTATACGGCGAGGAATACGCGCCCGAAAAACCCAACTACTACGCGTCCAAAAAAGGCGCGCAGGACGCGCACGAGGCAATCCGTCCCATCGAATTGCCAATGACGCCCGAAAAGGCGAAAAAGCTTTTGGATAAAAAGCATTATTCC
>JAZSJN010000018.1:0-14110 GCA_045534315.1 Candidatus Scatosoma sp. | reverse complement strand
TTCGACGGGTATAAAGCCCTGCTTGCCAAAATATTCAAGCTGAAAAAGGACGAAACGGTTACGGACGAGGAATTGCTTTCGCTCGTGGAAGAGGCGGAAGAAAGCGGTACGCTCAAAGAGGACGAATCCGAACTCGTGCGCTCCGCGCTCGAATTTGACGATTTGAAGGTGGAGGATATTCTCGTGCCCCGCGTGGACGTGTATGCGGTGGACGAGGATTCGACGATGGACGAAATCCGCGAAGTTTTCGAGCGCAGCGGATATTCCCGTTTGCCCGTATATAAAGACACGATCGACAACGTGATCGGGGTTATTCACGAACGGGATTTTTATTCCAATTACGTAAAGGGCGAAAAACAAATCGGGAACTTTGTACAGGACATTGTGTTCACGACGGAATACACGCGTATTTCCACCCTTTTGAAACAATTGCAAAAACAAAAGATACACATGGCGGCGGTATCGGACGAATACGGCGGCTTGGTGGGTATCGTAACCTTGGAAGATATTTTGGAAGAGCTTGTCGGCGAGATTTGGGACGAACACGACGAAGAAGAAGTGTATTTTGGGCAGATCGCCGAAAACGAATATTGGGTGGACGGCAAATGTCCCCCCGAAACGTTCTTCGAATTGTACGAAAAGGAAGTTTCGGATGAGGATTACGAATCGAACACGCTCGGCGGTTGGGTGACGGAACTTTGCGGGCAGCTCCCGACGATTGGGGAAACCATTCGTTTTAACGATATTGAAATCAAGATTGTCAAAGCGACGAAACAAAAGGTATTAAAAGTCCGCTCACGTCTGCTCACAGCGGAGGAGATGGAAGAAATAGAAAAAGAAGACAAAGAATAAAAACAGAGGTAATATTTATGGCAACGATTTTGGTGACTGGCGGTTGTGGTTATATTGGTTCGCACACGGTTTTAGAACTTTTGAATAAAAATTACGACGTGGTGGTCGTGGATAATTTCAGCAATTCCAGCTTCGAAAGTTTGCGCCGCGTGCAAAAGATTACGGGCAAAACGGTGACTTTTTACGAGGCGGACATTCGCGATACGGCGGCGATGGAAACTGTTTTTTCAAAACACAGTTTTGACGCGGTTATCCATTTCGCGGCGTTCAAGGCGGTGGGCGAAAGCGTGCGCTTGCCTTTGAAATATTACGAAAACAACATCAGCGGCACGGTGTCTTTGCTCCAAATTATGGAAAAACACAACGTCAAAAAGATCATTTTCTCGTCTTCGGCAACGGTTTACGGCGATCCCGAACGTCTGCCTTTGGACGAAAATTGCCGTCTGTCGACCACAAATCCTTACGGCAGTACCAAACTTATGATGGAAATGATTATGCAGGATCTGTACAAAGCGGACAAAAATTGGAACATTATTTTACTTCGTTATTTCAATCCGGTCGGCGCGCACGAAAGCGGTATGATCGGGGAAGACCCGAAAGGGATTCCCAATAATTTGATGCCGTACGTGGCGCAGGTTGCGACGGGCAAGCTTGCATGTATTAACGTTTTCGGTAACGATTACGATACCCCCGACGGTACGGGCGTACGCGATTATATACACGTGGTAGACCTTGCGCTTGGTCATATTGCGGCGATCGAACAATGCAACGACGCTGGTGTACATATTTACAATCTGGGTACGGGGCACGGATATAGCGTAATGGATATGATCCACGCTTTTGAAAAGGCATGTGGCAAAACTTTGCCCTATAAAATTTGCGATCGTCGTCCAGGCGATATTGCGACGTGTTACGCCGCGCCCGATAAGGCGAAAAAGGAATTGAAATGGCAGGCGAAATACGGTATCGAAGAAATGTGCGCGTCACAATGGAAGTGGCAAAGCGGTAACCCCAAAGGCTACGAATCGTAAACGCGCATGGTACAACCAGACGAAATCATCCGTTCCAACCGCAAAACGCTGGCAATATCCATCGATTATAACAATCGGCTGATCGTCCGCGCGCCTTTACACTGCGGCGAAGAACGGATTTTTGCGTTTTTGCAGGAAAAAGAACGGTGGATATTGCGCAAAAAAGCCGAAAGGGCGGGGACGGGTATCGAATTACCGCCCGAAAACTTGGACGGATACCAGTTTTTATTGCTTGGACAAAAATGCAAAATACACCTGACGGAAAATAAAAAGATCGGGTTTGATCAAGACGAGTACGCCTTGTATTTACCCACAAAAAACAGCCGAAAACGGCTGATACAATGGTTGAAAGAAAATGCGGTGCGTATCTTATCGGCGGTTACGGAAAAGGCGGCGCAACGCATGGGCGTAAAGTACAAATCGGTAACGATCTCATCAGCCCGTGGCAAATGGGGCTCGTGTTCGTTTGACAATGCCATTCGCTATTCTTTCCGCCTGTTATATGCGCCCAAGGACGTAATCGAATACGTAGCGGTGCACGAATTGGCGCACACAAGGCATAAAAATCATTCCGCGCGCTTTTGGGCGGAAGTGGCGAAATATCAACCTAATTGGAAAGAAAAAAGGAATTGGTTAAAAGGGCATAGCGCATTGATGCGCGTGTTCTAAAAGACAAAGAGTGCGGTACATATCGAAAAGAAAAAGATTCTGTTTTATGTGGCGCCTTATAAAAATGAACCGTGTGTTGGAAATAAGGCGCAAAATAATGGCAGAATCGTTTAATTCCGCCTCGTTTGCGGTATAAATACATAAAAGAAAAAATTTTCGGAAGAGAAAGACATGTTAGAACTTAAAAACATCAATTATAGCGTACATGACGAACGTGGTGAAAAGCAGATTTTGAAAGACGTTAATCTGACTTTGGACGAGCGTTTCGTAGCGTTTACCGGTCCGAACGGCGGCGGCAAATCGACGCTTGCAAAGGTGATTGCGGGCATTATACAACCGACTTCGGGCAGAATATATTTAGACGGCGAAGACATTACCGATTTGTCCGTTACCGAGCGCGCAAAAAAGGGTGTTTCGTACGCCTTTCAACAACCCGTGCGCTTTAAAGGGATCACCGTGCGCGATTTGATCACGATGGCGGCGGGCAAGCCCTTGAAAGTGTCCGACGCCTGTGTGTATCTTTCCGAAGTGGGCATGTGCGCCCGCGATTATATCGACCGTGAAGTCAACGCGTCTTTATCGGGTGGCGAGCTTAAACGTATCGAAATTGCGACGATTTTGGCGCGCGGAACTGCACTTTCGATCTTTGACGAACCGGAAGCGGGTATCGATCTTTGGAGCTTTAACAGCTTGATCAAAGTTTTCGAGAATATGTATGAAAAGACAAAAGGGAGTATTTTGATTATTTCCCATCAGGAACGTATTTTGAACATAGCCGACCGTATCGTGGTAATCGCGGACGGGCAGGTGCAAAAGAGCGGTAAAAAGGACGACGTTTTGCCCAAGCTTTTGGCGGCGGAATCCTGCCGCGTATTGACGGAAAAACTGTAAAGGAGAGTATCATGGACGCGATCGAAAAAGATTTGTTGGCAAAAGTAGTCGATCTGCACGGTACTCCCGAAGGTGCGTATAATATCCGCGGCAACGGGGAGTTACACGGCAGAAAAACGACGGCAAATATTGACATCGTCACCAAGACGGACGGAAAATCGGGGATTGATATTTATATCAAACCCAATACCAAAAACGAGAGCATGCACATTCCCGTCATCATCAGTAAAGCGGGGTTGCAAGAAGTCGTGTATAACGATTTTCATATCGGCGAAAACGCAGACGTTGTAATCGTTGCGGGCTGCGGTATTCACAATGCGGGCGGTAAGGAAGAAACTTCTCGCCATGACGGCGAACATACCTTTTACGTAGGTAAGAATGCGCGCGTAAAATACGTGGAAAAACATTACGGATCGGGGGACGGTAACGGCAAAAACGTCATGAATCCCAAGACGGTGGTGCACTTGGAAGAAGGCGCGTATATGGAAATGGAAACGACGCAGATCAAGGGGATCGATTCTACCAAACGCGTTACGACGGCAACGATGGCGTCGGGGGCAAACTTTGTGGTGAAAGAAAAACTGTACACCCACGGAGAGCAAACGGCGGACACCGATTTCGTAGTGGATATGAACGGCGAAGGCTGCCGCGCGGACATTATGTCCCGTTCGGTGTCGGCGGGGAATTCCAAACAGAATTTCGTTTCTACGATGAACGGCAACGCGCCCTGCCACGGACATACAGAATGCGACGCGATCATTATGGACAACGCGTCGGTGACGGCTGCGCCCTGTCTTTCGGCAAATAATATTGACGCGGAACTGATCCACGAGGCGGCGATTGGTAAAATCGCGGGTGAACAGCTTATCAAATTGATGACCCTCGGGCTTACGGAAAAGGAAGCGGAAGAGCAGATTATTAAAGGCTTTTTGCATTAAGCAAGATAATCTTGCAACTAGTCTTACTATCTTACCGACCGTGTGTATAAAATCATTCGCATTTGTTTGGGCGGCGTATCGACCGCACGTCTTTGTGAGCGCGCACGGTGCGGGCGGCAATCCCATAGAAACCAACGAAATGAAAAAGAAGAATAAGGAGATATAAAAACCATGAGCGAACTTGCTTACAAAAGAACGAACGTATACGAAGTAGCGGACGAAAAATTGATGAAAGAAATTTTTGATTATGCAGAAGGTTATAAAACGTTCATCGACGAAGGAAAAACCGAACGCGAAGCCGGCGCTTTTGCGGTGGCTGCGGCGAAAGCCAACGGCTACGTGCCCTTTGAATTTGGTAAAAAATTAAAAGCGGGCGATAAAGTCTATTACGACAACCGCGGCAAAAATCTGTACTTGATCAAGGTGGGCAAAGGGGATATTAAAAAGGACGGTATTCGCATTATCGCTTCCCATATCGACAGCCCCCGTCTTGATCTTAAACAAGTGCCTTTCTACGAAAGCGACGGCGTAGCGTTTGCAAAAACGCACTACTACGGCGGAATCCGCAAATATCAATGGGCAACGATTCCCCTTGCTTTGCACGGCACGATTGCGCTTGCAGACGGCAGCGTACTCAACGTGAAAATCGGCGAAGACGAAAACGATCCCGTCTTTTGTATCAGCGATCTTTTGCCTCACTTGGCGGCGAAACAGAACGTCAAACCGTTGGGCGAAGCGATCGGCGGCGAAGATCTCAACATTTGGTTTGGCAATATTCCTTTCGTAGCGGCGGAAAACGAAAAGGATAAGACGGTAAAGGAAAACCTTTTGAAAATTTTAAACGAAAAATACGGCGTGAACGAAGCAGATTTCCTTTGCGCAGAGCTTTCTCTCGTGCCTACGTACAAGGCAAAAGACGTTGGGCTTGACCGTGGTTTAATCGGCGCGTACGGACATGACGACAGAGTTTGTTCCTATCCCGCGTTCACCGCGCTTTTCGACGAAAAATCGGACGACAAGACGGTTATGGTAATTCTCGCGGACAAGGAAGAAATCGGCAGCGAAGGAAATACGGGTATGCAATGCGCGTTGTTTACCGATTTAATCGAGGAACTTGCGTCGTCCTTTGGTACGACTTCGGGTGCGATCCGCGCAAAATCTATGTGCCTTCCCGCGGACGTAAACGCGGGGTACGATCCCAACTATCCCGACGTTTGCGAAAAAATGAACTCCGCATACCTTTCCCACGGCGCGGGGGTTACGAAGTTTACGGGTGCGCGTGGTAAGAGCGGTTCTAACGACGCCAATGCGGAATACGTCGGTTATCTTCGCAAGCTTTTTGACGACAACGGCGTCATTTGGCAGACGGGCGAAATGGGCAAGGTAGACGTCGGCGGTGGCGGCACGGTGGCGAAATATATCGCAAACATGAATATCGACACGATCGATATCGGTGTTCCCGTAATCTCGATGCACTCGCCTTTTGAAGTGATTTCCAAGGCAGATTTGTACGAAAACTATCTCGCGTTCCGCGCGTTTATTAAATAATAACGATAAAAAGCAACATAAAAAGAAAAAACGGCTTTTCAGCCGTTTTTTTCTTTTATATTTTTCGTTGCGTATTTCTTAACGTTCAATAATCATGCCGCCGTTCACAGTTCGAAGGGTACTTTCGAAAAATGCCTGCATGCCCTTTTGCATATATTCGCAATCGGCAATCGCGCAACATTCGCTCGCCGAATGCATGGCAAGCTGCGCAATCCCAATATCTGCGCCGCGGATTCCCAAATGCCGCATGACTGCACAGGCGAGCGTTGAACCGCTTTTTAAGGTCGAATTATTTAAAAAATATTGATAGGGTACTTCTGCGTTATCCAATATCGTTTTGACGATTGCGGAAGACATACCGTCGGTGATATACGCGCCGCCGGCATGCGATTTAATCACTACGCCGCCGCCAAGAGCCGTTCTATTAGTGGGATCGCTCACTTCGGAATGAGCGGGGTGTACGGCGTGCGCGTTATCTGCGGAAAGCAAGAAAGACGAAGAGAGCGCCTTATAATATTCGTTATCGTCAAAATGGAATGCATAGGAGATACGGCGTAAGGCTGCCTCCAACAAATTTCCATCTGCGCCTTGGAACGAAAGGCTGCCCACTTCTTCATTGTTCAGGCAAGCCATAACGCAAATACCGCTCTTTTCTTCGTGCGAAAGAAAGGCTTGTAAGGACGCATACACGCTGGTTAAATTATCGATACGGGGGGATGCCAAAAACTCGTCGTTTACACCAAAGGTATAGGGCATGTCCGCGTTGACGAGATACAAATCGTGCGAAATCACATTTTCGCCCGCGATAGTTTCAAGCAAACTATCCATGGTGACGCCTTCCTTAGAAAGCGAACAAAGGGGTTGTAAATCAATTTGTTTATCAATAGAAAAATTTTCGTTTACGTTACGGTTTTGGTGGATTGCCAAGGAGGGAATCGTGACGTTGAAAGGAGACGTCACGGTTTTGCTTTCCAAAATGGAATCGTTTTTTATAACGACTCGCCCCGCGATTTTCAGCGGGCGGTCAAAGAAAGTGTACCAAATGCCGCCGCCGTACGTTTCGGTGTTCAGCGTGGTATAGAGTTCACCCGTTTTTACCGCATTCTCTTTTACTTTTAAAGCAGGTGAATCGGAATGTGACGCAACGATTTTATATGCAAAATCGTCCAAAGAGTCAATAGTGAACGCAATAATGCTGCCGTCGCGTACAATATAATACTTTCCGTTTTCGGAAAGGTTCCAATCGTCCGTTTCGTGTAATTGCAAAAATCCGTTTTCAGCAAGTACTGTTTTTATATTTTTGCAAACGTGATACGCGGTGAAAGAGTCTTTTAAAAAATCCGTTAAAGCTATCATAAGATTTATTCTCCCAAAGCGCCCGCTAAAAAATCTCAACAAGGGGGCGATTGTAGCGTTAAGGCGTTTTTCGTCGTAACGCATAACCTATTGTATCATCTTTTTTGCGTTTTGACAAGCTTTTATAAAAAAATATCGAAAATTAACCGTGTTTTTATAGGACTTTAATATGCCTATCACATATTCCTGGTATCATAGTTAAAATGGTTACAAAAAGCATTATAATTTTTGTTGCGTGAAAACTTGATGAAAAAACACGGAAGATCGGTAAAAACCCTGCGAAATACTTGACAATATTTATTGAAAAGATTTATAATATAAACCGAAATAAAAAGGGCTAAGTGAAGGGCCTTTTATAAGAATAAATCAGATATGAGTGATAGGAGAAAAAACATGAGAAGAAACGATTCCACGGAAAAAAGAGCAGGCAGAACCACTGAAAACGATCGTTATTTAACGGCGCTGTTCACCTTGAAAAGAAGAAGCGACGCTTTGGTTGTATCCTCGAAGAACAGCCGTTTTAACGATACGGAACTTCGTCTTTTGGGCGAAATTTTATTGGCAGAACGTGAAGGCAAGCGTCTTATTTCTACCCAACTTGCAACCCGATTGGGGATTACCCGCTCGGCAGTATCGCAGATCGTAAACCGTATGGAACAGGAAGGTGTGGTAAAACGCGTAGCCGATGCAGTCGATCGTAAAATCGCTTACGTTGTTATTACGGAAGAAACGTTGACGGCGTATCAGGCAGAACTCAAGGTAGCGAAAGCGTTTATTGGCAAAATCGTCAAAGAATACGGTACGGAAAAATTTGCTACGCTTTGCAATTTGATGGGGGAATTTTTCGACATAATCGAAAAGGAAAAAGTAGACGTCGATTAAAAAATCGTAAAATATTTCGCCGCGAAAAGAGAGAAACAATAAACGGTGAGAGAGGCTATAAATGTTACAATTAAAGAACATTAAAAAGGACTACAGAACGGCAGGTTCGGTTGTGCGCGCACTCAAAGGCGTGGACTTGAATTTCCGCAAAAACGAGTTTGTGTCCATTTTAGGTGCGTCGGGCTGCGGTAAAACGACGATGCTGAATATTATCGGCGGTTTGGATCATTATACGGACGGCGACCTTGTCATCAACGGGAAATCCACCAAGGCTTACAAGGATCGCGATTGGGACGTATACAGAAATCACCGCATCGGTTTTGTATTTCAGTCGTATAATTTGATTCCGCACCAAAACGTTTTGGGCAACGTTGAAATCGCGCTTACAATTGCAGGGCTTTCCAAAACGGAACGCCGAAAAAGAGCAGAAGAGGCGCTCAAACGCGTGGGCTTAGAGCAAGAAATGCACAAAAAGCCCAACCAGCTTTCGGGTGGGCAAATGCAGCGTGTCGCAATCGCGCGTGCGCTTGTCAACAATCCCGAAATTTTGCTCGCGGACGAACCGACGGGTGCGCTTGATACGGTGACTAGCGTTCAGATTATGGATCTAATTAAAGAGATCGCAGGCGAACGTCTTGTCATCATGGTTACCCACAACCCTGAGCTTGCGGAGCAGTATTCGTCCCGTATCGTACGTTTGCAGGACGGTTTGGTGATCGACGATACAAACCCGTACTCGATCGAAGACGAAGAAAAGGAACGCGCGGAAGAGCAAGAAGTTAAGGAAATTGTCCCTGAAACGGTGCTCGAAGAAAACGCGGAAATTACTCCGACGGAGAAAAAGAAAACCCAAAAGGTGAAAAAGGAACGTTCTTCGATGTCCTTTTTCACGTCGCTGGGATTAAGCGCAAAAAACCTTTTGATGAAAAAGGGCAGGACGGTCATTACGTCGATCGCTGGCAGTATCGGTATCATCAGCGTTTGCTTGGTATTGGCGCTTTCCAACGGTTTTAGCGGGTACATAGCGCAAACGGAAGAAGATATGCTTTCGTCGTCGCCCGTAACGGTATCCAAAAAGACGGTGGACGTAGATGCGATTATGTCGGGTATGACCAGCGTAGAAGATATGCCCGATCTGTCGCAGCTTGACAACAAAATTTACGTCAATTCTTTCGTTACGAACTTGGCGCAAGGCATGATGATTGAAAATGATATCAGCGACGCATATTTAAATTACGTCGGCAATATGCCCAAAGAATATTATGAAGAAATCATGTATTCGACGGGTGCGGAAGTCAAACACAATTTGTTTGTGAAATCGCCTTTCGATTCCCCTAAGATTGAACAGATCACGGGCACTAGCCTTGCAAATAAAAACGTATCCATTTCGACGGTTAAGAGCGTGTATATCGAGGCGCTCCGCGCGCAAGACGAAACGTTGGCATCCTTAGCGCCGTACGTAACGATGCTCGGCGAAGTGGTCAATGTAATGCCGGGGACAAACGATTTTGAGAAGGACGACTACGCCGATTATATCTTGTCGCAATACGACGTTGTGGCAGTCAATCCCTTTGTCGTTGATAATTCGTCTGGCTTGCCTAAAAAATCGACGGACGCAGTTTTGGTCGTTGGTCAAAATAACGACTTGACGGATATTTTGTTGGCGCAGCTTGGGATGATGAATGCGGATGACTTTTTAAATCAGTTTGATTTTTCTAAGGACGAAAACGGTGATCAGAGTGATGGTGGAGCGCAAAAACCGCAGGAAAAGGAAGATCTCCTTATTAATTTTAATGACATTTTCGCTACGGAATATCTGTTCTATAATAATAACAGCGTGTATATTCCCACGGGGAACGATGCGTCGCCCTTTGTCTATGAAGGTATGAAAGATTTGGGCGGATCTACTGCAAATCCTTTTGAAGAAGAGCCGAAAACGATACGTATCACGGGTATTTTACGTTTGAAAGACGGTTTGTCGTTCGGTTGTCTTTCCGATGGGTTAAACCTTACGGAAAAATTGGTCAACGAATACGTTGCCGCAGAAACGGAAAAGCCTTCTTTCTTGGCGCAATATATCCTGAAAGAAGGAAATTGTTCCTTGCCCGTAGGTACTTTGGCGGAATTTGTCGTGGATAACACGACCTATCTCATTGACGAAACGAGTGCGCTTGCCGCGATCGGCGCAAGCGATAAAATCACCAAAATTTCTTTCTATACCGAATCGTTTGATACGAAGAAAGATATGCTTGCATATCTCGACGGTTGGAACGATATGTGTGCAAAAGGTGAAGAATATTCTTGGGTGGACGAAACCGGGGAAACGCAGAGATTTTTCTGGACGGATATGGAAGGCAACGTACATTACAATCTCACCAACAGCCAAGAAGTTAAATACACCGATACGGTGGGAATGATGATGAGCATGGTGGAAATGATGCTCAACGCGATTACGGTGGTTTTGGTGGCGTTTACGTCAATCTCGCTTATCGTATCTTCGGTCATGATCGGTATTATTACCTATGTATCCGTCGTCGAAAGAACGCGCGAAATCGGTGTGTTGCGTTCGCTTGGCGCAAGAAAGAAAGATATTAAAAACCTGTTCAATGCAGAAACGTTTATTATCGGTGGAGCGTCGGGTACGATCGGCGTTGTGATTACGTATCTGTTGTCGTTTGGTGTCAACGGATTGTTGGGTAAACTGACGGGGATCAGTACGCTTGCGGCGTTGCCGTTTGGTTCGGCGATCGTTATGATCTGTATCAGCATCTTGCTGACGTTAATCAGCGGGTTGATTCCTGCCCGCGCAGCGGCAAAGAAAGATCCCGTTGTAGCGCTTCGCAGCGAATAATAAATCAAAAAACTTCGTTTAACGGGATACGCCCTGTGGCAAACAATGCCGCAGGGCGTAATTTTTTTGTTGTCCGTATAAAAAAATATGGTCGGCGCA
This sequence comes from Candidatus Scatosoma sp., assembly GCA_045534315.1. Lineage (GTDB taxonomy): Bacteria > Bacillota > Clostridia > Christensenellales > Borkfalkiaceae > Scatosoma. The sequence continues at coordinate 2,993 of JAZSJN010000018.1, read as the reverse complement.
TACTGCTTTTAGGAGGAAAGAAAGTATGCGTATCGTTAATATTATCGCTTATATTTTGGTAATCGTCGGCGCGATCAACTGGGGCTTGTTCGGTTTGTTTAACCTGAATCTTGTGTCCACAGTATTTTCGGGCGCGCGTACGGTCGGCTCGATCATTGTATATTCCTTGATCGCGCTTGCGGCGCTTTGGTTGATCCTTTCGCCGATTATTACCAACGGTGTACTTTGGCTTAGAGGCAGACGTGCGGAATAATTGCCGTATGCTCTAAGACGTGCGTGTCGCACGCAAAACAAAAAACGCGAGTTTTCAAAACTCGCGTTTTTTGTTATATCGATAAGACTATTATTCTTCGTTGACGATAGGGGAAGTAAGAGCAAATCTCTTTACCGATTCTACCGCTCGTTGGCACATGCGGCGGGTTTTATAATGCTCCCCAAGGCAAAGCAATTGGTTGTTTGCGTTCAAGAGTTTGAAAATATAATCTCCGCGCTTGGTCGGTACGATACGGAATCTGCCCTGTTCAATGTTCTTTTTATGCGTTTCCAAACCGCTGAGCGCACCGCTTTCCGACGTGTAATCTTCGGACGAGAGCAACTTTTCTCCGTTGTTTGCAAAGAGCTCAAAATAATACGATTCTTCGCCGAGATCGTCCGTTTGTTTGGAAATAATCCATTTGCCGACTGCGCCTTCCGACGGGGTGGAAAAGCTACTATTGTCGTCGTCCGCAGGGGGTTTTATAACGATTTCTTGCACAGTTTCTTCAACAGCAGCCGTTTCCGCAAAACGTTTCGTGGACTCAATTGCGCTTTCGCAGCCCGCGCGGGTGGTGTAATTTTCCCCTGTGCACAGTAATAAGCCTTTTGCATTCATCAATTTAAAAATATACGTACCTTTTTTGGTAAGACACACTTTAAAATTATTCTTTGCGATATTATTCAAATGCGTTTCAATGCCTTTTTTTGCCCCGAAAAGCGAAGTGTATTCTTGGCTTTCGAGCAGTTTTTCACCGTTAGACGCGCGCAATTCAAAGAAATACATTTCTTCCTTGCTATTATTTCCTTCCTGTTGGGTGGTCAGTTTATAAAATACCCACTTGCCGCGATACTTGCTCGTTTTTTTGCTTTCGACAGGGGGAGCGACGGGGGCAACGCTTTCCTTTTTTGGTTCTTGATTGTTTTTGTCCGTTGCCGTATCTTCTATCGCGGACGGAGTTTTGTCTGTTGACGTCGTTTCCTGCGTCGTTTCCTGCGCCGTTTCCTGTGCCGTTTCTTGCGTCGTTTCCTGTGCCGTTTCGTTTGTCGGCGTCGTTTCCTGCTCGGTTACGATCGCAGTATCTTCCGCGGGGTCTTCCGTAGTATTTTCCGCAGTTTCTTGCGTTTGCTCTTGCTCTGCAAGGAAGTCGACTTGCGGATATTCTTGAATGTTGCGAATCGCTTTGGTGTGTTTATGCGCCTTTACCGAAAGCACGACAATGAGTATTATAGCGGCAACAAGACAAACGGCGAACGCGATCGTTATCCACAGCATAAAAGGTTTTTCCCGTAAATATTGATATGCGGTAGTCGCTGCGCCTTGCAGGTGGGGTGTATCCGTAGCGGTACAGAGCTTATGCAAGCCCGCTAACAAAGTGGTCATAAAATCTCCTTTTGCACCGAAAAAATCAGTGAAATTAAATGTTGTTATAATATTGTAATACAAAAAAGGGGAAAAGTCAATAGCGGGCTAAAAAATTTCAAGGAGTTTCCTAAAAAAAAGATGAAAAAATTGACATTTGTTTGGAAATAATGTACAATGAAATCATGGAAAAAATAGCAATTGCCGTTATCGGCGGCGGCGCGTCGGGATTATTTTTTGTCAACGCGCTGGCAGACTACAACGAAAATTCAGGCGCGCCCTTACCCAAAACGGTGGTTTTTGAACGGGGCGAACGGGTAGGGAAGAAACTTTCTTCTACGGGCAACGGACAGGGGAACGTGACAAACCGTGACGCATTAACGGCGGAATATTTCTCGTCCGAACAGACAGCGGAGCAAAAAATCTCCGCAATTTTGCACGCGCATAGCAATCAGGATTTTTGCGCCTTTTGGGCTCGTAGGGGTGTGCTTTTAATCCACGACGAACGCGGCAGAGCCTATCCTGCGGGACGGCAAGCGTCGTCGCTTACTGACGCGTTGCGCTTTTATGCGGCGGAAAAGGGGATAGAACTGCGCACGTCCACCTGCGTAACCGATATACAACGGACGGAAAACGGCTTTTTGCTCACCTACGAAAGGGAGGGCGAAACGCATACTTGCCACGCGGAAAACGTAGTATTTTGCGTGGGGGGTAAAGCGGCGAAAAACTTCGGTACGGACGGCACGTCCTATGCCTTAGCGCAAAAAATGGGGCATACCGTAACGCCGTTATACCCGTCTTTGGTGCAATTGAAAACGGACACGGCGCATATTAAAACGCTCAAAGGCATCCGCGTAACCAACGGCGGCTTGATTGCAAAAACGTCCTTGGGGGAATACGCCGTGCGCGGCGATATTATTTTTACCGATTACGGTGTTTCAGGGGATGCGGTTTTCCGTATTTCGGCATTTATCGCGCGGTCGTTATCGAACGAAAAGACAACTTTGCTGATTGATTTTCTTCCCGAATACACGCAAGAGAGCGTGCTTGCTGCAATGGAACAAAAACGCGCGTCCTATCCGTCGATAGACGACGGCGAATTGCTACTTGGTATCGTCAACAACCAAATCGGTAGGGCGGTTCTGCGCCGCGCCGCAGGGGATATACACAAAGCGGCAGCTCTTGTCAAAGCGTTCCCGCTGACAGTGACGGGTAGTTTGGGTTTTGATTATGCGCAGGTGACGAAAGGGGGCGTTCCGCTTTCGGAAACGGACGAAAATTTACAGAGCGTGTTTGCAAAGGGACTGTATTTCAGCGGCGAAGTTTTGGACGTGGACGGACAATGCGGCGGATTTAACCTGCAATGGGCGTATTCGTC
>JAZSJN010000192.1:0-6010 GCA_045534315.1 Candidatus Scatosoma sp. | reverse complement strand
TAGATTGATGTGCAAACTTTCTAAGGGTAAAATCAATCCGCTTATCGGCAGTGCAGGTGTTTCTGCCGTGCCTATGGCGGCGCGTATTTCCGAAGACGTCGGGCGCGAAGAAGATCCTAGCAACCATTTGTTAATGCATGCAATGGGTCCCAACGTAGCAGGGGTAATTGGTTCCGCTATTGCAGCAGGTTTCTTGCTTGCGATTATTTAACCTACGAGGTATAGAATTATGGAAATTAAATTTGATAATAGAAAAGTAATGCTTACCGAAACGATTTTGCGCGATGCGCATCAATCGCAAGCGGCTACGCGAATGAAAATTGAAGAAATGCTCCCCGTTTTGGAACAGCTTGATGAAATTGGGTATTATTCAATCGAAGCGTGGGGCGGCGCAACGTTCGATAGTTGTCTTCGTTTCTTAAATGAAGATCCTTGGGAACGTTTGAGAACGTTGAAATCTCACTTAAAAACGCCTATTCAAATGCTGCTTCGTGGGCAAAACTTGCTCGGTTATCGTCATTATGCGGATGACGTTGTTGAAAAATTTGTTGCAAAATCCGTGGAAAACGGTGTAGGGGTTATCCGTGTATTCGACGCGTTGAACGATCCCCGTAACTTGGAAGTTTCAATGAAAGCCATCAAAAAATACGGCGGTATTTGCGAAGCAACGATTTGTTATACGAGTGCGGTTGTTGACGGCAAAGAAGTGTTCACAGACGAATATTTCGTTGATCTTGCAAAACAGCTGGAAGAACGCGGCGCGGATAATATTTGTTTAAAGGATATGGCAAACCTGCTGTTACCTTTCCGCGCGTATACTCTTGTTAGCGCATTAAAGAAAGCGCTTAAACCGACCACGAAATTGCACCTGCATACCCACAACACCACGGGTACGGGCGATATGATGTATTTAATGGCGATTTTGGCTGGTGTAGACATCGTAGATACGGCGTTGTCGCCGCTTGGTAACGGTACGTCGCAGCCCGCAACCGAGCCTTTGGTTGCAACTCTTAAGGGTACGCCATATGATACGGGAATTGACATCAACAAGCTTTTGCCTATCGTAAAACATTTCAAAACGGTTGAAAAACGTCTTAAAGACGACAAAATTCTTAACGAGAAATCCAAAGGAATTGACGTTAATACGCTCTTGTATCAAGTTCCCGGCGGTATGCTTTCCAACCTTATCAATCAGCTTGAAAAGGCAGGAAAAGCGGATAAATTGATGGAATGTCTTGCGGAAGTTCCTAACGTCAGAAAAGATTGCGGTTATCCGCCTCTTGTTACGCCTTCTTCGCAAATCGTCGGTACGCAGGCTGTTTTGAACGTTGTTATGAACGAACGCTATAAAATGGTTACCAAAGAAACAAAAGATTTGTTTGCAGGAAAATACGGTACGTTGCCAATGCCCTTAAACGAAGAAGTTGCGGCGAAAGTTTTGAACGGCGCTGAACGTATCACATGCAGACCTGCTGATCTGTTGCAGCCTGAATACGAAGAAATTAAAAAGAAAGTGGTCGACCTTGGATATTATGAAAAGGAAGAAGACGTGCTCTCTTATGCGGTGTTTGAACAAGTGGCTGAAAACTTCTTCAAATGGCGTGAAGCGCAGAAAAACGGCGTGGACAGAGATTTAGCGAAAACGAACGTTTACCCCGTATAAAATAGGCATTGTGAAACATAGAACGTGAAACATGATTACGCAACCGATTGATTTTGTCGGTTGCGTAATTTTAAACTTAAAAGAGTATATGAAAAAATGCAAATGTGTTCACTTGTGAAACAATATACGTGAAACAAATTGTTTTATAAAAAATAACGGGGGGGAATGGTTGACTTTAAAAAATGGCAATCAGGCGGTGAAAGATGAAAAAAGTATGTGTAATCGGCGGTGGTGCAGCTGGGCTCATGGCGGCATATGCGGCTGCTGAAAAAGGGCATCAAGTTACGCTATTTGAGCAAAATGAAAAGCTCGGTAAAAAAATATATATCACGGGAAAGGGGCGTTGTAACTTTACAAACGACGTTCCTGCGGAAGATTTTTTACAAAACGTAGTGCACGGTAAAAAGTTTTTAACCGGCGTTCTTTACGGGTTTTCCCCGCAAAAAACAATCGATTTTATGGAAAAATACGGGTTATCGGTTAAAATTGAGCGCGGAAATCGTGTTTTTCCTACGTCCGATCATGCCAGCGATGTAACAAAAACCCTGGAAAAAGCATGTAAATCGGTGGGGGTTTCCATACATTTAAACGAAAAAGTTAAAAAAATCATCACTACTACGTCAGATATAATACCTATGTCTGACATAGCTGAGTATACTACGCCAGACATAGGTATTACGCCGCGCGTAGTAAAAATTGAAACGGAAAAATTTGAATACGACTGCGACGAAGTAATCGTAGCCACGGGCGGTATTAGTTATCCTTCCACCGGTTCGACGGGGGACGGTTATATTTTTGCGCAAGATTTAGGACATACCGTAACGGACCTAAAAACGGGGCTTTGCGGCTTAAATTTACACGGCTCTACGCATAATTCCTTACAGGGATTGGCATTAAAAAACGTTACGTTTACCGTTAAAAACGGTAATAAGACGGTTTACGAAGAATTTGGCGAGATGTTGTTTACCCATTTTGGTATATCCGGACCGATCGTGCTTTCGGCGTCGTCTATGATCAATCGTTTACCATTAGAAAAATTGACGGCGACGGTGGATTTAAAGCCCGCCCTTGACGAACAAACCCTAGATAAACGCCTGTTACGTGATTTTGAAAAGTATAAAAACAAGCAAATTGCAAACGCTTTTGTGGAATTATTGCCCCAAAAACTAATTTCGGTGGTATTATCTGCAGCTTCCGTATCGGCAACGAAAGCCGTCAACGCCGTGACGAAAGAAGAACGTGCGCGCCTTATAAAAACGCTAAAAGCATTTCCCTTAAAAATCCGCAGTTTACGCGGCTTTGAAGAGGCGATCATCACTTCTGGCGGGGTGGAATTATCCGAAATCAATCCCAAAACTATGGAGAGTAAAAAGTTAAAAGGGTTACGCTTTTGTGGCGAAGTTTTAGACGTGGACGCATTTACGGGTGGTTTCAACATGCAAATTGCATTTGCAACGGGTTATGCAGCGGGAAAAAGTATTGAATAACCGCAAAATCAGGGTTAAAACAAACCAAGCGTTAACTTTTCCGTCTAAAAAGCTTGACGAAAGATCAATTTTTTCGTATAATGATAGAAGAAAAAAATGAAACTATATCCATTTTGGATATACAACGGAGAAAATATGACGGTAATTCGTGGGGCAACGACGGTTGCGCAAGACAATAAAATGGAGATATCCTTGTCGGTAAAAGAACTTTTGGACGAAGTTTTTTTCGCAAACAATCTGCAAAAAGAAGAAGTAAAATGCTTTATTTTTTCTTTGACGACGGATATACATTCCTATCATCCCGCCAAAGCGGCGCGGGAATGCGGTTACGATTTTGCGCCCTTATTTGCGGCGATCGAGCCTGAAATCGACGGGGGATTAAAGCTGTGTGTTCGGTTAATGTTGCTTGCTGAACTTGCGGACGAGCGCAAGGCAAAACACGTGTATCAAAAGGGCGCGAAGATTTTACGTAAAGACATATCGGAAAACTTAAATATAGCTTTGGACGGTCCTGCGGGTAGCGGCAAGAGTACGGTAGCGAAAATTCTTGCGAAAGATTACAATATTTTGTACTTAGATACGGGCGCAATGTACCGTGCTTGCGGTTTAAAAGCTTTGCGTTTGGGAATTGACACAAAAGACGGCGAAGCGATTGAAAAAATGTTGCCCACGCTTGATTTGAAAGTGGAATATAAAGACGGTAAACAGCATACGATATTGGATGGTGAAGACGTTTCGTCTGCAATTCGCGAAAACGCCGTTTCTATGGCGGCTTCCAACGTTTCCGCGCACCCTGCCGTACGTATTAAAATGGTGGAAATGCAAAGAGAAATTGCGGCAAAAATGTCTTGCGTGTTAGATGGGCGAGATATCGGTTCGACGGTACTTCCTAACGCGAAATTCAAGTTCTTTATCACCGCGGACAGCAAAGTGCGCGCAACTCGCCGTTTTAAGGAATTGCAAGCGCGTGGTGAAAACGTGGATTTTGATAAGTTGCACGAAGAGATTAAGGCGAGAGATAAACAGGATAGCGAACGCGAATTTTCGCCGTTAAAATGCGCTGACGACGCAATTGTAGTGGATACGTCCGAGATGAATATCGACGAAGTGGTAATGACGATCAAAAGACACATTCAATCTAAAATATAAGTCGTTAAACGCTGTTAAGGGAAAGTTATGGAAGAAAAGAAAGAAAACGCTGAACAGATGGAAAAACAGGAAATAAAAAAGACTGAAACGCAGGTAAAAACGGCGAAAAAGAAGAAAAAGAAGGAAAAGAGTATCACGATTAAGGCGAACAAAAAAGGTCGCCATATCAGCATAAAAATGAATATTTTACGTGTTTTATTGGTACCGCTTTCGCGCGTATTTAGACCTTTTCGCTATTATGGAAATAAAAAAGTAAAAGACGGGGCATTTGTATACGTATGCAATCATTATTCGATTTTTGATCTAATATATCCTGCATGGACGACGTGGGAAATCATTCACTTTATCTCTAAGCGCGAAAATTTTGAAACTCCGATTATCGGTGGTTTGGCACGGAGTATTAAAGCTGTTTCAGCAAATCGCGACGGAAACGACGTGCGTGCAATGCTCGATTCGATGAAATGTCTGAAAAACGGTGAAAAGATCTGTATTTTCCCTGAAGGGAGAAGAAATAACACGGAAGCAGAGATATTGCCGTTCCATCACGGCGCGGCAGTTCTGTCCATAAAAACGAAAGCGCCGATTATTCCTATGATGATATATAAACGCCCCCGTTGGTTTAGAATGACGCATATTTTGATTGGCGATCCCATTGAATTTAGCGAATATTACGGCAAAAAAATGTCGGAAGAAGAAATGGCGGCTGTGGACGATCGTCTGCGCGAATACATGCTGAATATGCGTAAAGAACACGCGGAATTTCTCGCGAATAAAAAAGCGGCTAAAAAGAAGAAGGCGAAATAATGGAATTTATCATAGCGAAAAGCGGTGGGTTTTGTCACGGGGTAAAAAATGCGGTGAATACCGCGCTTTCGATTGAGGCGGAAAACACCTATATTTTCGGAGAGATCATTCATAACGCGATGGTGGTGCAAGAGATTGCAAAACGCGGTTTGAAAACGGTCGAACGATTGGAAGACGTTCCGCCGGGTGCGACTTTGATTATTCGTTCGCATGGCGTTGGTAAAAGGGTTTACGAAGAATGTGCCGCTCGAAATATCAAAGTTGTCGATTGTACCTGTGAATTTGTTCGCCGTACCCAAAAGATCGTACGGGAAGAATACGAGAAAGGAAAGACGATTGTAATCGTTGGTGAAAAGACGCATCCGGAAGTAGTCGGTTTGAACGGGTGGTGTAACAATGAAGCGTATGTATTTTCGTCGGAGAGTGAAGATTTTTCAATTTTACCCGAAAAAGAGTGCTGTATAGTGGCTCAAACGACCTATTCGCAGGAAAAATTTGAAAAAATTATAAAAAATCTTAATAATATCCGTAGAAAAACAGTTGAAGTTTTTAAAACAATTTGCTATACTACTATAGGACGGCAAAATGAGGCGGACGAAATATCGAAGCAATGCGACGCGATGTTGGTTATCGGCGGCTTAAACAGCAGCAACACAAACAAGCTGTACGAAATCTGCGCGAAGAATTGTCCCAACGTATTCCGTTTGGCGAGTGCTGCCGATCTCGAATATAAAAAAATCAAAAGATTTAGAAAGGTAGGTATTGTTACGGGTGCAAGCACCCCTAACGCGCAAACTCAGGAGGTTCTATTAAAGATGGAAATGGAAACAGAAGCAAAAGCAACGAGCATGGCAGATGTCGTTGCAAACATGGAAAGTCAACCAAGTCGGATCGTAGCCATGTCGTT
>JAZSJN010000009.1:0-2055 GCA_045534315.1 Candidatus Scatosoma sp. | reverse complement strand
GCTCTAACCAACTGAGCTACTGGGCCATTGCCATAGGCACTTTCAAACAAGTGCCTGTATATAATAATCTATTTGGGTTTATTTGTCAAGCATTTTTTCCCGCTTTTAAATAAATTTTTTGGGAAATTTGCAACTTTTTTTTAAAGGTGATTTTTTAGGGGATCGACACGCGATTTTTTACAAAATTTTTCCGTTCATCTCGATACGTCCCCCATCTTTTTACTTTTTATAGAGCTTTGCCAACCCCCCTTCCGCCGTTTCACGGTAAGGTCTGCGCAAGTCTTTTCCTGTTTCGTACATCGTCTTTATGACCAAATCAAACGAGATCTTTCGGCTGTCCGAAAGAAAGTATGCAAGGGACGCCGCGTTAATCGATCGCATCGCTGCAACCGCGTTCCTTTCTATGCATGGGATTTGCACCAACCCGCAAATCGGATCGCACGTCAACCCTAAATGATGCTCCATTGCCACTTCCGCGGCATATTCAATCTGCCCCAACGTCAAGCCCTGCAATTCCGCCAAAGCCGCCGTCGCCATACAACATGCGCTGCCAATTTCCGCCTGACAACCGCACTCTGCACCCGATATAGACGCGTTGGTTTTTATCAAATTTCCAATCAATCCTGCCGTCGCTAACGCACGTATAATCTCTTCGTCGGAATACTCTTTCTTTTCCTGCGAATATACCAATACCGCGGGCAAAACCCCGCACGCACCGCACGTAGGCGCGGTAACGATCGTACCGCCCGATGCATTTTCTTCACTCACAGCAAACGCATACGAACAGACAAGGCGATTTTCTCTAAATTCTACCCCTTCGTTAGCAACCACGCCGTCGTAAAGCAATTTTGCCCGACGTTCCACGTCCAACCCGCCAGGTAAAACGCCCGTCTTGCTAACGCCACGCGCCACAGCAGCCTTCATCGTAGCCCATACTTCCGCAAGGTAATCCTTAATCCCGTCGCCTTCACATTCGAAAACGTAATCACAAAGACGAATATTTTCTTTTTCACAATGCGCGCGAATATCGGACATTGTAGAAAATCCGTACACCTTTGCCCCTTCCGTATCCGTTCTGCCTTCCACCTTGATCGAGCCGCCACCAACGCTATACACGCGCATCTGCGCAATCTTCGCGCCGTCTTTATAAGCGATCATATCCATCGTGTTGGGGTGCGGACAGTCCGTTGTTACGTCGTATTCCACCGTTACGTTTGTCAAAACGCTCTCGATAACGCGCCCCGTCCCATGCCCTTCGCCCGTTTTTGCGAGCGATCCGTACAGCCGCACCACAAACGAAGTCGCTGTCGGATTCTCTTTCAAAAACAATTTACATGCCCGTTCTGGAGCAATCGTATGCGACGAAGACGGACCTTTCCCGATTCTGTATAATTCTTTTAAACTCTGCATATCGTTACACCTTGATTTCCGTTTTTGCGCTGCCCGTCATATTAAACTCGAACAGGCTTTGCATGCTAATCTGCATCATGCTTTCCATGCTAAGTTGCGTGTAAAAAGCCATGTGAGGCGTCAAAATGACGTTAGGAAACTGCCGCAAGTATGCCATATCACGATTGCGCAAAATATCCGCAATACGGTTTTCGTGATAGATTCCGTCTTCCCCTTCGAATACGTCCATTGCCAAGCCGCCGATTTTCTTTTCTTCAATACCCTTAATCAACGCTTTGATGTCAAACAGTTCACCGCGTGCGGTATTGATTAAAATCACGCCGTCTTTCATTTTTGCAAGCGAATTTTCGTTTAAAATATGCTTCGTAGACGGAAGATAGGGAGTATGGTAGGTTATGAGATCGCTTTGCTCGTACAAAGTATCCGCGTCTACGTACTGCGCAATCGCCGCAACGTCATCCCTGCGATCGTCCGAACAGCATAAAATTCGGCAACCGAACCCCTGCAATATCTGCATGACTTTATAACCAATTCTACCGCCGCCGAAAACGCCTACCGTCATTTTAAAGTCGGATCGTAGCCATGTCGTTCTGTGAGCCAAGGAGTTAGCCATTAGTATTGTCTTCCTAAGACCGCTTGGCCTCC
>JAZSJN010000011.1:0-2743 GCA_045534315.1 Candidatus Scatosoma sp. | reverse complement strand
AGGCTCTGCCTTGCATTATGGAAATATTACAATAATGACGGCATAGCCGGCAATTCACGAACGCGTAGCGTTCATTTCACGGCGTTAGCCATTTCACGAAAAGCAAAGCTTTTCAATTCACTGTTAAGGATATGTTTATGAAAAAAGGAAAGTTTATTACGTTTGAAGGTTGCGCCGGGTGCGGAAAAAGCACACAGCTCAAGCTTTGGAGTGAATATTTATCAGGCGCGGGCGTGCCGCATATCTTTACGCGCGAGCCCGGCGGTGGAAAAATATCCGAGGCCATTCGCGAAATTTTATTGAACGGCAAAAACGCCGAAATGACGGACGAGTGCGAGGCGCTCTTGTACGCCGCTGCGCGTATGCAGCACTTGGCTGACCGCGTAGAACCTGCTTTGCAAGAAGGCAAACTCGTCGTGTGCGATCGGTACGTGGATTCGTCGCTTGCGTATCAGGCGTATGCGCGGGGTTTGGGTGTGGAATTTGTTGCGCAGATCAACGCGCAGGCGTTAAAAAAATACCGTCCCGACGTAACGATTTTTATAGATCTTACTCCCGAGGCGGCGTTCAAACGCAAACACGGCGCGGATGAAAACGATAGATTGGAACAGGCGGGTATGGCATTCCATCAGCGTGTTTACGCGGGATATAAAGCACTTGCCAAAAGCGAGCCCGACCGTATCGTATCCGTGGACGGGAACAAGACGCCGCAGGAAATTTTTGAAGACGTACTCCAGATTTTACGCGAAAGAAACTGTTTATAAAAAGCAGTAATATGGCTTGGAAACAAGCCATATAATTTTATTATAAAAATTATAAAATTTTGCTGTTCTTTGCGTATTGAAAGCAGGCGGTAGTTAAAAAGCGTGCAATTTTAGAGCATGTTTTTGCAATTTGCGGCTATTGCAAAGAAGTCGGATTTGTGATATCTTATAAAAGCTATCGTACGCAAAAGCAGGAACGTCATTTTAAAATAAGGAAAAAAATCATGGAAGTTTGGGAAATTGCACTACTTGGTGTGGCGTTGGCAATGGACGCCTGCGCCGTGGCGATGACGGACGGCATGACAAACCCGAAAATGCCTTTTTGGCGGGCGCTTTTCATTGCCGTTGCGTTTGGGTTATTCCAATTCCTAATGCCGCTAATCGGATATTATATCACGGGGATTATTGCGGACGCGTTTGTGGAAATTTTTGAAAAAATTTCCGCATGGATCTCCTTTGTGTTGCTTGCGTTTTTGGGCGGGAAAATGCTGTTTGAAAGCATTTGGGAACTCGTTGCCGCAAAGCGAGAGAAGGAAAGTCAAAATACGCAAACGCAGGGGGCGTGTCCTTGTTCAAGCGAAAATAAAATTAAAAAAGAATGTTCGGATCTGTCGATCGGCGGGCTTGTGATACAGGCAATTGCTACGTCTATTGACGCCCTTGCGGTAGGGGTAACGTTGCAAATGGCGAAACTCCACGGCAGACTTGCGCTGGGCGCGTGGGGCGCGTCGGGGCTGATCGGCGTTATCACGCTTGGGTTGGCGCTGGGCGCGGTACATCTGGGTAAACTCATCGGGAATAAACTTGCGGACAAAGCGGGGATTTTCGGCGGCGTCGTGCTGCTTGGTATCGGTATTAAAATTTTAATAGAAGGCTTGATATAACAACTTTTTAGGTTAAAGGCGACAAATTAGCAAAAGGAGGATTTGTATGGAACGGATCAATTTTTCTAAAAATTTGCCTATCAAAGAACGTTACGACGTCATCGTTTGCGGTGGCGGCGTCAGCGGCGTTAGCGCGGCTCTTAGCGCGGTGCAACGGGGTAAAAAAACATTGCTAATTGAAAAAAGCGTTTTGCTTGGCGGGCTGGCAACGCTTGGGCTGATCAATTTGTTCGTGCCGATGTGTAACGGGCGTGGGAAACAAATTATTTTCGGCAGATGCGAAAAGTGGGTACGCGATAGCGTGAAATACGGATACGATACCATACCCAACCCTTGGAAAGACGGCGAACCGAAAGAAGAAACGGACGTACGGTATTTGACTCGGTTTTCGCCGTATATCTTTGCCGCGCAAATGACGGAAGAAGTTACGACTTCGGGCGTAGATTTGCTGTTTGACTGTACGGCGGCAGAGCCGATTATGGATGGCAACGTATGCCGCGGCGTCGTTACTTTGTCCAAATCTGGCTTGGAATATTACACCTGCAAAATGCTGATAGATACCACGGGCGAGCTTGACGTTATGCGTCGCGCGGGCGTGCCTTGTGTGCGCGGCAAAAACTTTGCGACGTACATAGGCAAGCAGATCACGTTGGACGGTTGCAAGCGCGCAATTGAAAAAAGAGATATCCACGCGGCGTATTCCAACGTGTCGGGTTACAGCGCAACTCTTTGGGGTACGAATCAGCCCAAAGACGTGCCTATGTGGTCGGGATTGACCTGCGAAGAAGTAAGTGATTACGTAATCAGAAATCAGACGGAAATGCTGAAAAATATCAAAAAGGACGATCGGTTCTCCCGCGACGTGGCAATGCTTCCTTTGATGCCGCAATTTAGGACAAGCTGTTGTTTGCGCGGAGATTACACGTTTACGGAAAAGGACGTCTATCGTCATTTTGACGATTCCGTCTGCGCGATTAACGATTTTGAATACCGCGATTTCTTGTACGAAGTGCCTTTGCGCGCGCTGACGAGGAAAGATTACCCGAATATGCTCACGGCTGGGCGTTGCGCGTCCGCCGAGGGTTATGGGTGGGA
>JAZSJN010000092.1:0-10005 GCA_045534315.1 Candidatus Scatosoma sp. | reverse complement strand
GATTAAGTTTCATTAACTGAATATAGTATAATATAAAAAAACATATTTGTCAATAGTTTTTTTAAAAAAATATTAAAAATTTTTCAGATTTTTTCATTACTTCTATTTTATAGTGATATTCTTAAAAAGATGAGAGAGATTTTACGCAATTTTAACCGAATTTTCGCAAAAAAAGAATAAAAGGGGTGTATGATAAACTAGCGGTGGTATAAAATGACGCAAGAGTATAAATATATATAGTACGCGCGCGATTGACAAACGCCGAAAAAACTGTTACAATATTTTTGTGCGGGCTTGATAGGTGCGTGTAAGGACGGAAAGCATGAAAAAGCTCAGTGAAAGAAAAATAAAATGGATAGAACGGACCGCTAAAAACAATCGCAGTTACAAAATATATTTATACAACCGTTTTTTCATATTTTTGATTTTAGTGCTCTTGCAGATCGTCGGCTACGTGTTGGCGGCATATTTGATCGTGTACGATTCCCCGATTGCCTTTGCGCTGCAAATTGCGATCGTCGTGTTAGAACTTCTTATGCTGCTTTATCTCATCAATAAAAACGATCGCCCCGCGTCCAAATTGAATTGGATATTGCTGATACTGCTCGTGCCCGTGATCGGTGTGCCGGGGTATCTTTTATACGGAGAAGGCAAACCTACGCGCGGAATGCAAAAAAAAATAAACCGCGCTCGCGCGGCGATTTGCGAGAATAAAAAACAGCAGTTTACCCAAAAGAATATGGACGGTATCACGGCAAGCAAAGACGCTCCGTGTCGCGAAGAGGGGATTTCCCATTATTTGCAAACCTACGGGGATTACCCGCCCTATCATAACGGCGACGTCGTTTATTTTGAAAGCGGTGAAAAGATGTTTCCCGAAATGCTCCGCGCGCTGGATAGCGCAAAAGAATATATTTTGCTCGATTATTTTATTATTGCGCACGGAAAAATGTGGGAAGAGATATTAAAACGGCTGCTTAAAAAGGCGGAACAAGGGGTAAAAGTGCGCATTATTTACGACGATTTCGGGTGTATGATGACGTTGCCGCCTAAGTACGATCGATATCTGGAAAGCCTGCACGAAAATATCCGTTGTATGACCTTTAACAACGTAGTGCCGATTTTTGCGGTGCGTATGAACAACCGTGATCATCGTAAAATTACGGTGGTGGACGGACGGGTGGCATTTACGGGCGGTATCAACCTTGCCGACGAATATATCAACAAGAAAAAACGCTTTGGGTACTGGAAAGATACGGGCGTGAAGATTACAGGGGATAGCGTGCGTTCTTTTGTGGAGATGTTCTTTTATCTTTGGAATGCCTTTCGCAAGGATCAGGAAGACGTGCTTTCCTATCTGCCCCCTTTACAATTGGAAAACGCGGACAAAAAAGATGGTTTTGTGATACAGCCTTACGACGATTCTCCGCTCGATAAAACGAGCATTGGCGAAGTCGTTTATGCGGACATGATCCAGCGAGCAAAACGGTATATTTACGTGTTTACGCCCTATTTGGTGTTGGACGATTTCTTGCGGACGGAGCTTTTAATGGCGGCGGCGCGGGGAGTGGACGTGCGTATCGTCGTGCCAGGGATACCTGATAAAAAGATGATTTATCGTATAACGCGCGCAAATTATCCGTCGCTGATGAAAGCGGGCGTGCAGATTTACGAGTACACGCCGGGGTTTATCCACGCCAAGAGTATGGTTTGCGACGACGAATATGCGGTGGTGGGTACAATTAATCTTGATTATCGCAGTTTGTATTTCCATTTTGAAAACGCAGTCTATTTCACAGATCCAACGGCGGTGACGGCGTTGAAGAGGGACGCAGAAGAAACGTTTGCCGTTTCCAAACTCTGTACCCCTGAAAACACGAAACGTACCCCGATCGGTAGGTTGTGCGACACCCTTTTGCGGGTATTTGAAACTCTATTTTAACGGAGAAAAACATGAAAAATAACAAACCGAAGATGAGCAGAAAAGAGCGGGAACGTCGTATGCTCGCGGAGATGGACGCGGCTTTTTTAGAGCAAAAATTCCCTGAAACGCATGAAAATAAAAGTGTAGACGCGCAAAATATGACGGTGGGGCGGGAAACCAAGAAAAAAATGCCCCCAAAAGCGAAAAACGGGGAAAAACAATTGCATTGTCCGCGCTGTAAGTCGGTGATGGAAGACGGAAAATGTCCTACCTGCGGACATTATATCTACGTGCCGATGGACAAGGAAAAGCGGAACAAAATCCGTCTGATTGTCGGCGGGGTATGTATCGTCGGGTTTGTGATTTTGTTCGTACTGACGCAATTGAAAAAATAAGGAGAAAGGTTATGAAAAACGCGGCGGAAATCGATAAAAATTTTCATATAGAAAAGCGAGTATTAAAAGACGATTTGGTGTACTATAATGCGGACGATTTTGACGTGTACGGGGTGCAACACACGGACGGATTATACCGTCGTATGCCCGACGAATATGCGCGTACGGTAAGTGAAAACGTCGGAATTGTCGCCAAGGAATGCGCCGGGGGGAGAATTCGTTTCGTGACGGACAGCCCCTACGTGGCAATTTTCGTCCAATACGCCGCAGTTGCAAAAGTTCCCAATTATGCTTTTACCGCGACAATGGGCTTTGATTTGTATGCAGGGGATCGCTATATCGGGGCGTTTGTTCCGCCGATGGATGCCGTAGACGAGTATGAAGGGGTTTTGGATATTTTCGGGTTAGACGGCAAGCAGACGTATACGCTCAATTTGCCTATATGCAGTCAAATCAAAGAGATACGTATTGGGGTAAAAGAAGGTAGCGTCATCACGCGCGCGCCGAAATATGCCATAGAAAAACCGATTGTTTTTTATGGATCGTCGGTAACGCAAGGGGCGTGTGCATCTCGTCCTGGAAATACCTATGCGAATATGATCAGTCGCGAGTTGGATTGCGATTATATCAATTTAGGCTTTTGGGGAAATGCGCTCGGAGAAGAACGGATAGCGGAATATATTGCTAAATTGGATATGTCCGCGTTTGTTTACGATTATGATTATAATGCACCAAGCACAGAACATTTACGAGCAACGCACGAAAAAATGTTTAAGATCATTCGAAAGGCGCAACCGAATTTACCGATCGTTATTTTATCTGCGCCCAAATGTTATCCTACGCCTGTCGACGAAAAACGTTTTCAGGTAATTAAGACAACTTACGATCATGCAATAGCAAACGGCGATAAAAATATTGCGTTATTGTCGGGCGCGGAAATCATGTCGCCTATCCGTGGCGTTGCGCTTGCCGATAATATTCATCCTGCGGATATAGGATTTTTTGCAATGTCGCAAAGTATTTGCGGGGTAATAAAGCAAATGCTGCATTTAGAATAATAATCTACGAAAAGGGGCGTTTAAGCCCCTTTTGTATTGTGATCGGTAAAAAATCCTACAAAAAAGGCGAACGAATTTTCGGGGAAGTGTTTACAAATAGACCGATTTGTGTTATAATTAAAAAACCAAAGAAAAACGGGAGAAACAAGCGTGAAGATCATACATACGGGGGATATTCATCTCGGTTCGCCCTTGCGGGGGCTGCCGACGGATAAGGCGAAATTGCGCCAAGCGGAAATCGTGGACGGTTTCCGCCGTTTGTGTATGTATACGCGTGAAAATAACGTACAAGCGGTGCTGATCGCGGGGGATTTGTTCGACGCGCAAACGAGTTCTTCCTTGCGTGCGGACGTTTTGGCGGCGGTGAAAAATGCCGCGCCCGTTTGCTTTTTTTACGTGTCAGGAAATCACGATAAAAACGCCTTAGCGGGCGAAAATTTACCGCAAAATTTATATCTATTTTCAAAAAATCACGGTTGGTACAGTTACGAACTGCCTGAAAACGTGACGGTGACGGGGATAGACGCTTGCAATCTGCGCGCGGATGCTTACGCGGCGATGCGGCTTTTGCCCGATCAGTTTAATATCGTAGTATTGCACGGGGACGTGTCGCGTTCACAAGGCGCGGACAGTATCAGTTTGCAACAGCTGCAAAATAAAAATATCGATTATTTGGCGCTTGGGCATATTCATATCCCGATGATGAATGCTGAACGTCTGGACGGGCGTGGACGATACCGCTATTGTGGCTGTCTGGAAGGCAGGGGCTTTGACGAGTGTGGGAAAAGAGGCTTTTTCCTGCTAAACGTACGTGACGGCAGATTGGTAGACGAGCAGTTTGTATCTCTTGCAAAGCGCGATGTCGTCCTTTGCCGTGCGGATATTTCAGCGTGTAAAAGTTATTACGACGTGGAAACGGCAGCCCTTTCCGTGCTGTCGGCGGTAAAGAGAGAAAATATAGTAAAATTGGTGCTGATCGGAAGTCACGAAATGGGTTTACACAAGGACGTGTCGTTGCTTTCCGCTCGGTTATCACAGCAATTTTTCCACGTAAAAGTCGTGGACGAAAGCCGCGTGCGTATCGATTACGAACGGTATAAAAACGATCTTTCCGAACGCGGAGAGTTCGTGCGCGAAGTGGGCAGGTACAACCTGACCGAAGAAGACCGCGCCGAAATTTTAGACGTGGGCTTGAAAGCGCTTGCAGGGGAGGAAATCGACTTATGAAGATACTCTCTTGCTATATAACGGGTTTTGGGAAATTCAGCAATCAAAATTTTACTTTTTCTGATTTGACGGTGATCAAAGAAGACAACGGATGGGGAAAGACGACGCTTGCCGCGTTTATCCGCTGTATGCTGTTCGGTATGGAAGCGGGCAGGGGCAAAGCTGTGGAAACGAACGATCGCGTACATTATGCGCCTTGGCAGGGCGGTACGTATGGCGGAACGCTGACGTTTACCTGCGGCGGAAGACAATACCGCGTGGAACGCGTGTTTGGAAAAACGCCGATACAGGACGTCGCGCGTGTGTATGATAAAAATAATATGCAATGTTTTGATTTTGGCGAGCGTGCGGAGCGACTGGGGGAAATGTTGTTTGGCGTAGACGCCGACAGTTACAGCCGCAGCGTGTATATTCCGCAGGGAGAGATCGAAACGGGGGGCGTGTCCGAAGACATGAAAACCCGCTTGCTTGCGTTACTTAGCAACGGCGGGCAGGGGGAAACGAGCGCCGAACGCGCCTTGCAAAGGCTGGATGAGGCAGATCGAAAACTTCGCGCAAAACGCCGTCCCGCAAAGGGGAAATTGGATGAGATAGACGAGCGTTTGGATGAGATTGCGCGCAATAAATCGGACGCGGACGGAAACGAATTATTCGCGCAGCAATTACGTGCGCAAGCAACGCAGGCAGAACAGGATATTTTGCTCTGCAATCAAAAGTTGGAAGAACTCGATAAAAAGCTAGAACTGTTGTCAAGACGGAACGAGTTGGCGGCGGCAAAGGATATGCAAACGCGCTTGGCGGCCGCAAAAGAAGAACTTTCTTCTCTGCGCGCCTTTTTCGGAGCGCACGATCCCGCGGTGTTGAACGTAGACGGGTTGCAGGCTGCGGTGGACGAGCTGTATCAATGGAAAGATCGTCTGCGAGAGATAGAAGGACAGCTTTCTATGTCGATCTCGGGGGAAGAAGGGGAACTTCGCGCAAAGATCGCCGTTTGTGAAAAAACGCTTAGCTCCTACGACGAGATTTTGGCAAAGCAAGGCGCAAAGAAAGAGAAAAAGCCCAAGGGCAAGAAGATCGTACCAAAGGTCACGAAAGGCATGCGTTGGTTTTTGATTTTGTCGGTGGCAATCGCGGTCGTCGGTGCGGCGTTGGCAGGCAGTATGCTAGCGGTAGGCTTATCCCTATTGGGGGTAGGCGTAGTTTGCATGGCGATTGGATTTTTGTGCATTTTACCCCGTCGTGAAAAGGTGGGTAAAAGTGTAAACAAGGATACGGACGTGCAGGATGAGATTTCGCGGTTGTATGACGATACGTATGCGGAATTGACGGATCTTAAAAAGCGTTTGGCGGCGCTGACGGGCGGAAATGCGGACGCTCCGATTGCAGACAAAACCACGGCGGAGCAAGAACGTAGCGCGTTGACAACCAAAATACAGGCAAAAGAGCAAAGCATTAAAACGTTTTTACAGAACTTTGCCTTTGGAACGATTTACGATTATCGCGCCGCGTTGGAACAGCTCCGCGGCAACATCTCTCGTTATCTTGTTTGTGCAAACGACGTGCAGAACTACGAAAGCCGTTTGCAGGGATATTCGGCGGAAGAGATTGCGGCGTTGGATAGTGAAACGGCGGGGGACGTGTCGGCGTTAAAGGCACAAAAGCAGGCGTGGAGCGAGAAAAAAGAAGATTTAATCACTACGCGCAGCGATTGCACAAACCGCGCGGAAAAATTAGAAACGCAGTACGATAAAGTGGCGTTGGTCGCGGAAGAGAGCGTATTGACGGAAGAAAAGGCACGCTTGGAAAAACGTCACCGCGCGATTTTGGCGGCGAGAGAGATTTTGATGAAAGCCAAAGAAAATATGGCGTCCCGTTATCTTGATCCCGTGGAAAAAGGGTGTCGGTATTACCTTTCGGTTTTAGGCGGTGCGGATCGTTTGCGTTTTGCGGCGGACGGTACGCCCGTATATGAAGACTACGGCGCGTACAGACCTTTGGGGTATTACAGCGTCGGCACAAAAGAGCTCGTGGGGTTGTGTACCCGTATCGCTTTGGCGGACGCGGTGTTCAAAAAAGAACTTCCCGTGCTGATTTTGGACGATCCGTTTGTGAATTTGGACGATACGCGGACCGAGCGGGCAAAAGCGCTCGTCAAAGAGATTGCAAAACGGTATCAGGTTATCTATTTGACCTGTAAAAATGAAAGAAAATTATAAATACTTTGTGAAAAGATGAAATTTCCGTGAAAGCGCGGAAATTTTATTTTGCAACAGTTGACTTTATTCCTAAAAAGGAATAAAATGTAATCGTTATTGAGATAGTAAAGAGGTATAAACATGGCAAGAGAGAAAAAGAAAAAAGCGGGGACGATCCAAACGCTGCTCAAAAGCGTGCGGCAGTATAAAAAACCGTCGCTAATCACCCCGATTTTTATGGCAATCGAAGCGCTGTGCGAGTGCTTGATTCCCTTTTTTATGGCTACGATGATTACAAAAATCGACGTGGATGGGATCACTTCAAACCAAGCAATGCAACGTATTTTAACGTACGGCGGAATTATGGTAAGCTTGGCGCTCATGTCGATGATGAGCGGGGTGATGGCGGGACGTTTTGCCGCGACGGCAAGCTGCGGTTTTGCCGCAAATTTACGGCACGATTTGTTTTAT
The DNA here is from genome assembly GCA_045534315.1 of Candidatus Scatosoma sp. Lineage (GTDB taxonomy): Bacteria > Bacillota > Clostridia > Christensenellales > Borkfalkiaceae > Scatosoma. The sequence continues at coordinate 2,735 of JAZSJN010000092.1, read as the reverse complement.
AAAGTGCAGAAATTTTCCTTTTCCAACGTGGATAAATTTTCGACGTCGTCGCTCGTAACCCGCGTAACGACGGACGTTACCAACGTACAGCAGTCCTATCAGATGTGCTTGCGTATCGTAATCCGCGTGCCGCTGCAATTTTTGTTTGCGATTATCATGAGTTTTATCATCAATCCTAAGCTTGCGTGGATCTTTTTGGTGATCGTACCCGTGTTGGCGGCGATTCTGTTTTCGATCATGCGCTACGTTATGCCCTTTTTTAGAAAGATATTCAAAAAATACGACGCGTTGAACAATTCCGTGCAAGAAAACGTGGGCGGGATTCGCGTTGTGAAATCTTTCGTGCGCGAAGACTACGAAACGGAAAAATTTGAAAAGGCGGCGGGGGAAGTGCGCAACGATTTCACCAAAGCGGAAAAAATTCTTGCGCTCAACAATCCGTTTATGACCTTTTTCATCAATTTGGCGGCGACGTTGATCGCATTCTTCTCGGTGTACGCAATCGTGGATAAGACCTATTGGGCATCGTATAAAGGATTTGAAGCGGGGCAACTTTCCGCGCTGATCTCGTACGGGATACAGATGCTCTCCTGCCTTATGATGTTTTCCATGATCTTTGTCATGCTGTCCATGTCCATTGAATCGGCGCGCCGTATCGCGGAAGTTTTAAACGAAGAATCGGATATTGTCAGCCCCGAAAACGGTGTAAAAGAAGTGAAGGACGGCTCGATCCGTTTTGAAAACGTCAACTTTAAATATTCCGAGAAAGCGGCGAAATTTGCCCTTTCGGACATTGATTTGGATATCAAATCGGGTGAAACGGTGGGAATTCTGGGTGGTACGGGTTCGTCAAAAACCACCCTGATCCAGCTTATTCCCCGTCTGTACGATACGACGGAAGGTGCGGTATACGTTGGCGGCGTTAACGTCAAAGAGTACGATTTGGAAGTTTTGCGCCGCGAAGTTTCCGTCGTTTTGCAAAAGAACGTGCTCTTTTCGGGCACGATTAAGGAAAACCTGCGTTGGGGGGACGAAAACGCGACGGACGAAGAGATCGAACGCGTGTGTAAATTGGCGCAGGCAGACGAATTTATCCGTTCATTCCCCGACGGATACGATCATTATATCGAAGCGGGCGGCACGAACGTTTCGGGTGGGCAAAAACAGCGCCTTTGTATCGCGCGCGCCCTGCTTAGAAAGCCCAAAGTATTGATTTTAGACGACTCGACGTCGGCGGTAGATACGAAGACGGACGCACTCATTCGCCATGCCTTTACCCAGGAAATCCCCGACACGACCAAGATTATTATCGCGCAGCGCGTAGCGTCCGTAGAAAATGCGGACAAAATTCTGTTGCTTGACGGCGGGAAGATCGTGGCGTGTGGCAACCATAAAGAATTGATGAGCGGCAGCGAAATTTACCGCGAGATTTATGAAGCGCAGACCAAGGGTAAACAACCCCACAACGAAGAAGGGGGTGCGTCGTAATGGCACAGACAACGACAAGAAAACCCGTGATGCCCAAAGGTCCTATGCGTGGGCGCGGTATGCCCGTACCCAAGGGAATGATCAAAAAAGGCACGCTCAAACGGCTGCTTAAAACGGTATGGAAGTATTATAAATTCCGCATGTTGCTCGCGCTCGTTTGTATCGCGCTCAGCTCGGTGGGGAGCTTGGTTTCTTCGATCTTTATGGTATCGATCGTGGACGAAGTTATTACCCCCGCTATAACGTTCGGCGGAATGATCGCGGGGTTGCAAGACAAACTCATGGGCTTGATTATTATGATGGTCGTGGTGTACGGTATCGTCATTTTGGCGTCGTTTACGTATACGCGGATCATGGCGACGATCACCCAAGGCATGCTGTACCATTTGCGTACGGATATGTTCGCAAAAATGCAAAAATTGCCGATCAAATACTTTGATACGCACGCGCACGGCGACATTATGAGTACCTATACCAACGATACGGACGCAACCCGTCAGCTTATCGGGCAGAGTTTGCCTACCTTGCTTAGCAGTTCATTGACGCTGATCACGACGATCGCTGTGATGCTTCGATACAGCTTTTGGCTGTTTTTGGTGGTGCTTGTGTCCACGTTTGCAATGACGTTCGTCGTTAAAAAGATCGGCGGCGGCAGCGCAAAGTATATGGTTGCCCAACAGACGTCCCTTGCCGAAGAAGAAGGTTTTATGGAAGAGATGATGAAGGGGCAAAAGGTTGTCAAAGTTTTTACCCACGAAGAACGGGCGAAAGAAGATTTTGAAAAGCTTAATCAAAAGCTGTTCAAGGACAGCGAAAAGGCGCATGTGTACGGTAACGTGTTAGGTCCTATCCTTGGTAATATCGGCAACATTACCTACGTATTGATCGCGATCGTTGGCGGCGCGTTGTTTGCGCTCGGCGCGAAGAATGTCAGCCTTGGCACGCTGCTTTTTGGCGACGGCACGTTGCTCGGTATCGGCGTTATCGTGGCGTTTTTGGGTATGTCTAGAAACTTTACGCAGATCGTCAACCAAACGTCGCAACAAGTGTCCATGATTGCGATGGGTTTGGCAGGGGCGAGCCGTGTGTTTACGCTCATGGACGAAGAACCCGAACAAGACGAAGGGTACGTTACGCTGGTAAATGCAAAATACGACGAAAACGGCAGCTTGATAGAAACGGCAGAGCGTACGGGCTTGTGGGCTTGGAAACATTACCACAAAGCGGACGATACGACGACGTATACG
>JAZSJN010000043.1:0-3369 GCA_045534315.1 Candidatus Scatosoma sp. | reverse complement strand
AGATGCACTTGAAAGACAGATCCCGACGCTTCTCCGCGCAGAGATCGCACATGCATCGATCGACCGAAACGGCAAGATCATCGTCGCAAAGAGCCTTGACCTCGCGATCGACGTCGCGAACGAGATCGCTCCCGAGCATCTCGAGCTTTGCGTCGATAATCCCTTTGATTACCTCTCAAGGATCCGCCACGCAGGCTCGATCTTTATGGGGAAATATTGTCCTGAGGCACTCGGGGATTATTTTGCAGGTCCAAATCATACGTTGCCGACGAGCGGCACGGCAAAATTCTCGTCCCCGTTATCGGTGGACGATTTCGTGAAAAAATCGCAATTTTGTTATTATACGAAAGACGGTTTAGCAAAGGTAGCGGACAAAGTGGCGGCGTTTGCGATGAAAGAAGGTTTGCAGGCACACGCAAAGAGCGCAACCGTCCGTTTTGATAAAGAATAAAAAGGATAGGATTATGAGCAAATTTTTCAGCGCGAAGTACGCGGCGTTGACGCCGTACGTACCTGGGGAACAGCCCAAAGACGCGCAATATATAAAACTCAATACCAACGAATCGCCTTTTGCGCCTCCTGCCTCGGTAGTGGCGGCGGCGAAAGCGGAGGCGGGGAAACTGCATTTGTATTCTGACCCCGAAAGCGCGGCTTTGACGAAAAAGGCTGCGGAAGTTTGGGGGGTAAAAACGTCGCAGGTTTTGATGACGAACGGCTCGGACGAAGGTTTGAATTTTGCGTTTATGGCATTTTGCGATCAAGATCATCCGATTGTGTTTCCCGATATTACGTACGGGTTTTATTCCGTGTTTGCTCAGTTGAATGGCGTACCGTATAAGAAGATACCGCTTAAAGACGATTTTTCGGTGGATTATCGCGACTACGTGGGGATTGGGCAAAATATTGTGATCGCCAACCCCAACGCGCCGACGGGGCTTAGCTTAGCGCTTTGGCAGATTGAAGAGATTGTAAAGAGCAATCCTGACAGCGTGGTCATAATCGACGAGGCGTACGTGGATTTCGGTGGCGAAAGCTGCGTGCCGCTTATTGAGAAATATGACAATTTGCTTGTTACGCAAACCTTTTCAAAATCCCGTTCGTTGGCAGGTGCGCGGCTTGGTATCGTGATTGGTAACGAAAGGTTGATTGCTGATCTGAACACCGTGAAATATTCCACCAACCCCTACAACGTTAACCGTATGACGGCGGCGGCGGGGTTGGCGGCGCTTTGCGAAACGGAATGGTTTGAAAACAATTGCGCGGAAATTCAAAAGGTGCGTGGATACACGGCGGCGGAACTTAAAAAGCTGGGATTTGCCGTTTTGGATTCGAAAACGAATTTCCTGTTTGCGAAATCGGACAAGATCGGCGGTAGGGCGTTATATGAAAAATTAAAGGCGAAAGGGGTGCTAGTACGGCAGTTTAATGCGCCGCGAATTGCGGATTTCGTACGTATCACCATCGGCACGAAAGAACAAATGGACGCGTTCCTTGAAAAGACTGCGGAAGTTTTGGGGGAAGAAAAATGAGAAAGGCAGAGATAACACGAAAGACGGGTGAAACGGATATTTTACTCACGCTCGATTTGGATGGAACGGGCAAGAGCGAGATCAACAGCGGTTGCGGTTTTTTAGATCACATGTTGACGCTGTTTGCAAAACATGCGGGGTTTGATCTCACCGTCAAATGCAAAGGGGACGTGGAAGTGGATTACCACCACACCACAGAAGATATAGGTATTTCGCTGGGTAAAGCGTTTTGCAGCGCGCTCGGCGATAAAAAGGGGATTACCCGTTACGGCGATACTATGCTGCCGATGGATGAAACGTTGATCCGCTCGGCGGTGGATATTTCGGGTAGAGATTATTTGGCGATTACGCTGGATTTACCTTGCGCGAAAGTGGGTGATTTTGATACCGAGCTTTGCGAAGAGTTTTGGTTGGCGTTCGTACGCGAGGCAAAGGTAACTTTGCATATCACGCAGCTTGCGGGGAAAAATGCGCACCACATTATTGAAGGAGTGTTTAAGTCGGTTGCGAGAACACTTGGTAAAGCGGTTGCGATCGATCAGCGCCGCGCGGATGAAATTCCGTCCACAAAAGGAGTTTTGTAAATGGTAGCAATCGTAGATTACGGCGTGGGGAATTTGTTTTCTTTGGAGTCGTCCTTGAAAAAGGTGGGCGCGGAAACGGTGGTCACTTCGGATAGGGCGGTGATTGAGCGCGCGGATAAAATTATATTGCCTGGCGTGGGCGCATTTGCAGACGCGGCGAAAAAACTGCGCGAAAGCGGACTTGGCGACGTCGTAAAGACGCAGGCAGAACAAGGCAAACCTTTAATGGGGATATGTCTTGGAATGCAAATGCTTTTTGAAAAGAGCTACGAATATGGTTGCCACGACGGTTTGGGCTTACTCAAAGGGAACGTCGTACCCATGAAAGGGTATATAGACGATAAGCTTAAAATTCCGCATATTGGTTGGAATTCTCTGCGGTTTACCCGTGAAAATCCCTTATTTAAATACCTGAAAAACGGCGACTACGTATATTTTGTACATTCGTATTTTGCGAGCGGTTGCGAAGACAGTTTAATCGCGGATACGGAGTACGGTAAGCGGTTGACGGCGGCGGTAGCAAAAGATAACGTATACGGCTGTCAATTTCACCCCGAAAAGAGCGGCGACGTGGGGTTGAAGATATTACAGGCGTTTTGCGAACTGTAACAAGTGGTAACGGTCGCGCGGAGAAAATTAAGAGAGAAAGGAAGAAAGAGATGAAGATATTTCCGGCTATTGATTTATACGGCGGAAAGGCGGTGCGCTTATACAAAGGGGATTATGCGCAGATGACGGTGTACAGCGACGATCCCGTGTCCGTTGCGCTAGATTTTGAACGCCAAGGCGCAAAATATATTCACGTGGTCGATTTGGAAGGGGCAAAGATAGGAAAACCCGCGCATTTGGACGTCGTGGAAAGAATTGCAAAAGAAACCGATTTATTTATTGAGATCGGTGGCGGAATCCGCGATATGGAAACGGTGGAAAAATACCTTTCCGTTGGTGCGAACCGCGTGATTTTGGGTACGGCAGCTGTAACGAACGAAACTTTTTTACGCGCTGCTTTGGCGGCGCACGGCGAAAAAATTGCCGTTGGCGCGGATATTGCGGACGGGCGGATTGCCATTCGCGGTTGGTTGGAAAAATCTGAATACACCACGGAAACGTTTTTTGATAAAATGCAATCGCTTGGAGTCAAGACGGTTATTTGCACGGACATATCTAAGGACGGTGCAATGAAAGGGACGAACAGAGCTTTGTATAAAGAACTCGGTGAAAAATACACAATTGATATTGTGGCGTCGGGAGGCGTT
>JAZSJN010000068.1:0-20141 GCA_045534315.1 Candidatus Scatosoma sp. | reverse complement strand
AAGACGGAAATCATGGCGGCTTTTAAGCGCAGAGAATACGATTGTTTGGTTTCGACGACGGTTATCGAAGTTGGCGTGGACGTGCCGAACGCGACGATGATGATTATTTACAACGCCGAAAGATTTGGTTTGTCGCAGTTGCACCAGTTGCGCGGACGGGTAGGCCGCGGCGCGGAAAAGAGCTACTGTTTCCTTTTGATGGGCTCGGAAAGCGATACTGCGCGCGAACGGTTGTTGACCTTAAAAAACAATACCGACGGGTTTAAAATTGCGGAAAAGGACTTGGAAATGCGGGGCAGCGGCGACTTTTTCGGTACGCGGCAATCGGGCAAAATGTTGACGGACATCAAAAATCTCAAATACCCAACCAGCGTGATTTTTATGGCGAAACGGCTTTCCGACGACGCGTTTGAAGGGCAATTCGACGACGAAAAGATGCGTGCGGCGGCTTTGAAAAAATACGAAAGTTTAAAAGACGTGGTTATGAATTAACGACAATATTATTTGGACATAAAACGGAGGAAAAATTTATGAAACATTTTAAGAAGGCATTTGTATTGGCATTGTCTCTTTGCTTTGCGGGCAGTTTGGTTGCTTGCGGCGGAAACGGCGAGAATAGTGGGAGCACGAGCAATTCGGATAATTCTACGGAGATTTCGTCTTCCGTAAGCGGTAGCGAATTTGTCGAAGACAGATCCGAAATCGGCGAAAATAGCTCCGAAGTTGTCGAAGATAGCAGCTTGACGGAAGATGGCTCGACGGAAGATGACTCGTCGGAAAGTGGCTCTGTGGAAGATCCTGTACAAAAGGCGGCGATAGAAGCGTTAAAAGCAGCGATTATAAGATCGGAAGAAACGGATAATTATACATATAAGCAAGAGTTTGCGTTGACGGTGAAAAGTGTGTTGAACGGGGAGGAACAGCCCGACGAACGTATAACAGACAGCGAAATCGGTAAAATTGACGGCAATAAGAAAGAAACAATCAGCGATCAGATTACGCAAGAATTGCCTAACGGAGAAAGTAAAAGTTTTTATCGCCACTATATTCACGTATATACGGACGAAAATAGCGGGATCAGCTATAATGAAGAAAACGGAGAATGGACGCAAGGGGGGTTTAGCGAAGTGCCGAGCGACGAAGACGAGAGCGTAATGGGGGTCGTTGTATGGGAACAACTGCAAGAATCTATTTTTTATGATCCCGAAACGGAAACGTACACGCTCACCGAATATACGATAGAAGGCGCGATTTTGGAAGACGGCAGTTATAATTTTGGGCTCGTTCACCCGTCGGAAGGAGTACAGGGTACAATCAAATTGGTATACCACAAAGTAGAGATTCAGTTAAAAGACGGGTATTTGTATAAGATTTACGTTGACCAAGAACAGGATGAAAAATATGTTATGGAAATGGACGGAGTGACTTATACGATGGATTTACACATGGACGGAATCGCAACGGTTACGTATGAAAATTTTAACGCTACGGTAGTTGAATTGCCGAGCATTTCAAATTGAAAAAGAGAAGAACACAAAGAAACTCGCCCCACTAAGCAGGAATGTTTTGCCGAAAGAAAGGGAAAAAGGGTGTATTTTCGGTGAAAAAGTTATAAAAATTGACAAAAAAATTTTCAAGTGCTATTGACGGCGTGAAAAATTTGTAGTATAATAGAGAGCGTAAGATGCTTTACGGAGGTGTAGCTATGGCAATAAAGCAAGAAACGGTAGACGTTAGCAAGATCAAATATGACGAAAACGGGCTTGTTCCCGTGATCGCACAGGACTACGAGAGCGGTGAAGTGTTGATGCTCGCAGAAATGAATGCGGAAGCGGTAGACGCTACTTTTGCCACGGGCTATGCTCATTATTACGATGGACAAAAAAAGGAAGTTTTTAAGCAGGGTGCGACCAAGGGCAATGCGCAATCGGTGAAGGCGGCGTTTGTTACGAATAACGGCGGCGCGTTGTTGTTGAAAGTGGCGCAAAGGGGCAAGGCAGACGTAGAAAACAATGCATTTAGTACGTTCTCTACACAAATTAAGGGACAATACAACGACATCGGCAGTGAAATGTTCGGTAGATTGCAGCGTATTATCGCCGAAGTGAAAGCCAACCCCGAAGAAGGCGCGTATACCAGCTTTTTGTTCACGCGTGGCGTGGATCGTATCGGTAAAAAGGTGGGCGAAGAGGCGGTAGAGCTTGTTATCGCAGCGAAAAACAGCGAAAAAGTGGGCGTTGTCAACGAAGCAGCGGACCTTTTATATCACGTAATGGTGTTGCTGAATGCAAAAGAAGTGAAGATTTCCGAAGTATGTTCGGAGCTTTGCAAGCGAAACAGATAAAGAAAAAGAGCGGAGCAACGCTCCGTTCTTATCATAAAAAAGGGAGTTGAAAAGATGAAGAAGTTTTTATGTGCGATTTTAGCGATTGGAATGTTATGCGGCGTGGCAGCGTTTGCAGGCTGTAAAAAGAACGACGGCGGCAATAACAGCAGCAGACCGGGCGGCGGTCATAACAATAATAGTTTTGTGGAAGTTCCTGGGGAATGGGATGACAATTGGGATCTGTAATTGTTAAAAATTCCTTACGGTAAAAGATTGTTATTTTATTTAACAAAAGAAGAGAAACGGATTTTCGGTGACGGAGATCCGTTTTTTTGTGCGATTTTTCATATAAAAAGTAACAAAATACTATGACAAAGCATCTTTTTCTACAAAAAGTCTTGCAAAGTGTAGACAAATATGTTATAATAATACATGATGAACTTGTGGCTCGTCGAAGAAAAAAATTGCAAGAAAAGCGACGAAAAACGATAAAAAAATGCAAAACAAAACAAAAGGCGACGTGCTGAAAATGTTATGCTGTACTATGCCGCGTAAAGGGCGGTAGATCGGCAAAAAAGGAGCGCGTAAGATGGCAAGAAGAATCGTCGTAACATCGGGTAAAGGCGGAGTTGGAAAAACCACAATCGCCGTCAATCTTGCCGCGCAGCTTGCGCAAAAGGGGCAAAGAGTTATTCTTTGCGACGCTGATTTCGGGCTGAACAACGTGGACGTAGCGACGGGGGTGGAAAACCTGATCACCTACGATTTGGTGGACGTGATCGAAGGTCGTTGCCGCGCTAAGCAGGCGCTTGTCCGTCACCCCGATTTTCCTAATTTATACGTATTGACCAGCAGCAGCGTTACGGCGGAACGGTACGTTTCTCCGCAGGCGGTAAAGGTGGTTTTGGACGGATTGTCGGCGCAGTTTGATTTTATATTGATCGATTGCCCTGCGGGGATCGAAGAAGGGTTTCATCGCGCCGTGGCAACGGCGGATGAAGCGATCGTGGTGACGACACCCTGCCTTTCGGCTCTGCGTGATGCGGACAAAGTGATCACCGCGCTAAAAAGCTATCGTTTAAGCGAGTTGTTTTTGGTGGTAAATATGGTGCGGGGAGATTTGCAAATATCGGGGGAAACGCTTTCGCCCAAAGAGATTGAAAAGTTGTTGCGCGTATCGCTTTTGGGGGTTTTACCCGAAAGTAAGGAGCTGCGAAAAGGGGAATTAGATCAAATACATACGTCCTTTAAAATGATGGCAAATTGCCTATTATCGGGACGAAAAAAGTTGTACGATCCGACGAGAAAGTACAGCGGATTTTTAGGGAATTTGCGCCGCGTATTAAAGGCGCGTCTGTAAGGAGTGCGTATGAAAAACACGGAAAATTTTGCGCGGATCAGCAAAGTATTACAGGCGGATAAATCGGTTATGAGTGAGGCTTGTCAAACGCTCGTTTTACAAGATTTTGCCGAAAAGTTTAACGAATATTTTGAACTGATCGGTCTGCCGCGAATGGAACTGACCTGTCAAAACGGCGTATATACCGTCCGCCTTGCCTTCGACGCGGAACGGATTAAAAAATTTAACGTATTAAAATAAAAAACGAAGGATAAATCAGATATAAGGAGAAAGACATGAAAAAAAGACTTTTTGCGATTGTAACGGACTCGGCTTGCGATATGCCCAAGACGTATTATACAGAAAACGGGGTGGAAGTAGTGCCGCTTGGATTTACGATGGACAACGTCAATTACGAAGGGGAAAGCGGGGAACAAATCAGCGAAAAGGATTTTTACGATAAACTGCGCAGCGGCAGTATGCCCACCACCTATCAGGTAACGGCAGAGCAGGCGCGCGAACATATCGAGCCGATCTTACAGGCGGGCAACGACGTGTTGGTGCTCACGTTTTCGTCGGGGCTTTCGGGTACGTCGGGGAGCTTTGTCGTGGCGTGCAGAGATTTGGCAAAAGAGTATCCCGACCGCAAGATCCGCGTGGTGGATTCTCTTTGCGCGTCGATGGGGCAGGGGTTGCTCTTAGATTACGTAGTTCGCAAGGCGGACAGCGGCGAAACGTTGGATAACGTGGCGAATTACGCCGAAGTGTTAAAACCGCAGATCTGTCATCATTTTACCGTGGACAATCTCTTTCATTTAAAGCGCGGGGGCAGAGTTTCGGGCGCAACGGCGATTATTGGTACGGTGTTGAAGATTAAGCCGATTATGCACGTGAACGACGAAGGAAAGTTGAAATCGATCGGCAAGGCGATGGGTAGAAAGAAAGCCCTTTCGAAGTTGGTGGAAAATATGTTAGAATTGGCGGATATGACGGACGACGATCGGATTTTTATCAGCCACGGCGATTGCGAAGAAGACGTGGAATACGTGAAAGAGCTGATTGCGAAAAAGTTGCCAAAAAATCCGATTATGGTAAACTATATCGGTAGTGTAATCGGTACGCACTCTGGTTGCGGCACGCTCGCGATTTTCCACAAAGGAATGCACAGATAATTGAAAAAACACGATAAAGCCCGACTTTTGATAAGTCAGGCTTTCTTTTTTTGCAAAACCACTTGAAAAAACTTTTCATATGTGCTATACTAAATATGCTCAATAAACTTAATAGGTGTGAAATTCGGGTTTATTTATCTTTAAAAGGGATAATGATACTCTTTTTTTGCCACACTTATATCGTTGAATTTGATAAAATGCGGATTCCACGGTGTAAGTGTATAAACCCATTTCACATTAAGTTTGTTGAGCGACAATCGGAGTCCGCGTTTTTGTGCGTTAACTTCGGTTGGCGCACTTTTTTATTTTTAGGCTCTGTCCCAATCCTCGGTTGACTTCTGCCTATAAAACGAGGCGCAATGCGTCGCATAACGCGCGGTTTCGTACCACAGCGGGTACGCGCCCTTGCATTCTGCTTGCCTTGCTTTCGTTTTCCTACGGCAGACCACAAAGGCTAATCAACCGTTTATTGTGACATAGCCATATTATCGGAGGGTTTTATGAAGAAGAAAGTTACCAATGAAGAAGTCGGCGAAGTGATCGGCAAAATTGCGGAAGAGATCCGCGACAAGATGGATTATGAGTTTAGAGTTGCAAAAAGCCAAATGTGGATCGCGGAAAACGATTTGGTGGATTCGTTAAACGAATCGCAATACGATCTGTACAGAGATTACAGCGAAAAGAGAAACACATTTTTCAAAATCGCAGAAGAGCTTTATCAAAGAAAATTTTAACGTGGTTTACAACGTAAAAGGACGGGATAGCATGTGCTATCCCTGTTTTTACTCATGTAATTATTACAAATCTATTGACGAATGAACGAAAAAGTGATAAAATAAAAATAGTTTTTATACGGAGGGAATAAATGAAAGGGAAAGTTTGGAAAATAACGCGAATGATAATAACAGCCGCGTGGATTGTGGGGGCGTTGGCGGTATTGATTTGGGCGAGTATTAGCACATATAAGAAGAAGCAATATGATAAAGCCACGATTTTAACCTATCAATTAAACGATGAGGAAGACGGATATATCCTGACAAAATGTAAGCAAGGCAGAGCAACAAAGGTGGAGATCCCGTCTACGTATAACGAGTTGCCCGTTACGAGTATTGGGGAAAATGCATTCGCTTCGTGTAGTAATTTGACGGAAATCGTAATCCCCGACAGTGTAACGAGTATTGGCGAAAATGCTTTCTATAATTGCGGGAGATTGAAATATACAACCAAAGGTGGATTAAAATATTTGGGCAATCCTAATAATCCGTATATGTATTTAGCGGATACGGAAACGACGTATACTACGTCGGTGCTTATCGAAAATAGTTGTAAAATTATCGGTTATGAATCGTTTTTGGAGTGTAGTAGGTTGACGGAGATTATAATCCCCGACGGGGTGGCGAGTATTGGCGAAAAGGCGTTCTATAATTGCGGGGGATTAACGAAAATTGTGATCCCCGATTCTGTTACGAGTATTGGTAATAGTGCGTTCTATGATTGCTATAGTTTAACGGAAATTATAATTCCCGACAGCGTAACGAGTATTGGTGATTATGCGTTCTATGATTGCGGGAGATTAACGAAAATTGTGATCCCCGATTCTGTTACGAGTATTGGTGGTTATGCGTTCTATGATTGCGATAGTTTGACGGAAATTGTAATCCCCGATAGCGTAACGAGTATTGGTGATGATGCGTTCTATTCTTGCGGTAATTTAACGGAAATTGTAATCCCCGACAGCGTAATAAGTATTGGTGATTCTGCATTCTCTAATTGCTATCGTTTAACGGAAATCGTAATCCCCGATTCGGTTACGAGTATTGGTGATTATGCGTTCTATAATTGCGATAGTTTGACGGAAATTGTAATCCCCGATAGCGTAACGAGTATTGGTAATAGTGCATTCGAGAATTGCGATAGTTTAAGAGAAATTGTAATTCCCGATTCGGTTACGAGTATTGGTGGTTCTGCATTCTCTAATTGCAATAGTTTAACGGATATTGCGGTAGGGGAAAATAATACTGAATATAAATCCGTAGACGGTAATTTATATAGCAAAGACAGAAAAACGTTGATAAGATATGCAGAAGGAAAAACGGCAACGATGTTTACAATCCCTGACAGTGTAACGAGTATTGGTTGGGCGGCGTTCGAGAATTGCGATAGTTTGACGGAAATTGTAATCCCCGATAGCGTAACGAGTATTGGTAATAGTGCATTCGAGAATTGCGATAGTTTGACGGAAATTGTAATCCCCGATTCGGTTACGAGTATTGGTGGTTCTGCATTCTCTAATTGCAATAGTTTAACGGAAATTGTAATCCCCGACGGCGTAACGAGTATTAGTTATCGGGCGTTCTATTTTTGCGAAAGTTTAACGGAAATTGTAATCCCCGACAGCGTAACGAGTATTGGTGGTTATGCGTTCTATGATTGCGATAGTTTAACGGAAATTGTAATCCCCGACAGCGTAATAAGTATTGGTGATTTTGCATTCTCTAATTGCTATCGTTTAACGGAAATCGTAATCCCCGATTCGGTTACGAGTATTGGTTATGATGCGTTCTCTGATTGCGGTGGATTAAAGAGTGTAATCTTTGGAGAAAACAGTCAATTAACGAGTATTGGTAGTAGTGCGTTCGCTGCTTGCTATCGTTTAAAGGAAATTGTAATCCCCGACAGTGTAACGAGTATCGGTTCTTCTGCGTTCGAATCTTGCAATAGTTTGACGAAGATTTTGATTCCCAATTCGGTTAAAGATCTTGGTGAACGCATATTTCCTAATCGTAAAGCGCTGACTATTTATTGCGAAGCGGAAAGTCAGCCGAGTGGTTGGCATTGGAATTGGAAGAGCGCTTTGAATTCGGTTGTTTGGGGGTATACTGGCGAAGAAATTTAAAAAACAAAGGACGGGATTTCGTACCCGTCCTTTCTTTTTTTCTTTACAAAAATTTATTTATTGGCAAATGCCAAAATCTGTTCGGTTTTCCCAAAAACAAGCATGTGATCGCCCTTTTCAAAGACGTAATTTGCGTCCAAAGAATCAACGACGAGTTTGTCTTTTTTTACCGTAAGAAGATTTAACCCGTGTTTTTTGCGGGGGTTGAGATCGATCAGTTTTTTGCCTGCCCACTTATCGGGTACGGCAATTTCAAAAATGGAATATTCGTCGTTTAATTCGATATAATCGTAAACCTGTGTCGAATTGAGCTTTACCGCTAATTTTTCCGCCGTATCATAGTCGGGATAGACGACTTCGTCTGCGCCGTTGCGCAGCAAGAACTTCCTTTGAATTTCCGTCGTTGCCTTGGAAACAACCCATTTTGCACCCAATTCTTTTAAAAGCGAAGTGATTTCCAAAGACGATTGAAAGTCGTCCCCAATTGCCACGATACAAGCGTCGAAGGACGGCACGTCAAGCGTACGCAAATTGTCTGCGTTCATGCAGTTTGCAATTAATGCGTCCGTGTATTTTGTGGACACCTGATTGATTTTATCTTCGTTTTTGTCTACGATCATGACTTCTACGCCCATAGCAAGCAATTTTTCGCCGAGCGTCTGTCCGAATTTTCCCATACCGATTAAAAGTACTGATTTCATAAAACTCTCCGTTTTTTTGATTTTATCCGATTAAAACGCTGTTATCGACGGGCTTTTTCAGCGTTGCCGTGTCTTTGCGTTCCGCAAAGGCAAGTCCCAACGTAATGATGCCGACGCGTCCCGTATACATTAGTAATATTAAAACGATTTTTGACGCGGCGCAAAGGGTAGGGGTAAGACTAAGCGACAGCCCTACCGTACCCATAGCAGAGAACGTTTCAAAGAGTACCGCCTGCAACGTAGCGACGGAATTATCCCGCTCGAACGTGCAAAGTAAGAGCGTCGCCGTAAGGACGATAAATAGGCAGGAAACAAATACCGCAAGCGCTTGGCGGAGCACGGAATTATGGATTCTGCGTTTGCCAAGTTCAATATCCCGTTTACCGCGGAAGACGGATGTCATACCTATAAGAATAACGAAAAAAGTCGTAATTTTAATACCGCCTGCCGTCGAAGCAGAACTGCCGCCGATAAACATAAGTATCAAGGTGAGAAGATAGCTGCTGTCCGAGAACGTGCCAGGGGATAAATTGACGGTGTTAAAACCTGCCGTACGCGGGGTTACCGCGCTGAAAAATGCTACCAGCGTACGCT
Organism: Candidatus Scatosoma sp.; assembly: GCA_045534315.1. Lineage (GTDB taxonomy): Bacteria > Bacillota > Clostridia > Christensenellales > Borkfalkiaceae > Scatosoma. Next base: position 11,113 of record JAZSJN010000068.1, on the reverse strand, counting down.
CGCCAAAGGTATAGCTTGCATAATCGGGGTTGCCCCGTTCGAAAAATAAAAACATTGCCGTAGGGACGACGATGAAAATCGACGTCATGATCAGCACGATTTTGGTGTGGAGCAGTAATCGTTTATAGCGGAAGCGTTTTTCGAGTAAGTCGTCCCAAACGCAAAATCCGATACCGCCAATTAAAATTAAAAAGGCGATGGTCAGCGATACCAAAGGGTCGGTGGCGTATGCGGTAAGTGAAACAAATTTTTCGCCGCCAAACACGCCGCCCATGAGATCAAACCCCGCGTTACAAAAGGCGGAAACGGAATGAAATACCGAATAGTAGATCCCTTTGCCTACGCCGAACTGATTACAAAAGCGCACGGATAAAAGAATTGCGCCCAACCCTTCAAAAAGAAAAGTGCCGATTAAAATGCGTTTGAACAAACGGCGCATTTCGTTGCGGTGGTCTTCGCCTGCGGACGTCATCAAAATTTTCTGCTGCCCCATGCTCATGCGTTTGCCGATCAACCGAAAGAGCAGGGTAACGATGGTCATAAAGCCCAAACCGCCGAGTTGGATTAAAAGCAGAATAACGATTTGTCCAAAAATACTCCAATGCGTATTCGTGTCATAGGGAACTAAGCCCGTGACGCAAGTGGCGGATGTGGAGGTAAATAGGGCGTTGACAAAGCTTGTGTTTTCTCCCGCCTTAGTGGCAAAGGGTAAACCGAGCAACAACGTACCCGTGATGATGACAAGAAAATAGCCTAGCGATAACGCTTGCCAAGTCGTCATTTTTTTGCGAGTTTTTACATTCATCATAACATAGTATAACTGAAAGGACTGAATTTGTCAAGCGTGGATTTCCATTTTGACCGAAGTTACCGTTAAAACGTTGCCGTCAACTGAAAATTTAATCTCGTATTCCCCAAACCGCATGCCGTAAATCCGCGCAGGATCGTCCTGATAGGACGGGCGAGGATCGTCGGCGAGAATTTCTAACAACCCGTTTCGTTTTTCGTTGGGGATTTTAGCTAGTAAAGTTTCAGGAAAATGCACCTGTAAAGCGTGTCCTTCGTGTTCCGTGGCATATCCGCCCGTCGCGTTTTCAATACAATCGGCAAAGGGAAGGTAAGGTTTAATATCAAAAATGGGAGTACCGTCTAAAAGATCTGCGCCCGAAACGATTAAAACCAAGCCGTCCTTTCCCCGTTTTTCCACCCGCAAAAGGTGTACGCAAGAAAGTCCGATCGGATTGGGACGGAAGGGAGAACGGCTGGCGAAAACCCCCACGCGCGTATTGCCGCCAAGGCGTGGCGGACGGACGGTTGCAGACCATTCGTCGCGGCGAGAAAGGGAAAAATCAAACAACAGCCAAAGGTGGGAAAACCCTTCGATTTCGCGCAGCGCGTCGGGATTTTGATACTCCTTTTCAAAGACGATTTCCGAAAGAACGGACGGCGCGCGTCCGCTTTGGCGTGGGATTCCGAATTTTTCTTTATAATCGTTGCGGATATACGCAACGGATTTGATAAACAATCCTTTTTCCATACCGTTATTATAAGGTTTTTACGCGGGCTTGTCAAGCGTATATTTTTTATAAAAATATAAAACGCGGTGTAAAAATCCTTGTCAAGTAAAACATTTTATATTATAATATAAAATGGCGAAATATGGAGCGCCTTATCTATGAAACTGACAGAAATTTTTCGGCAAAATAAATATTCGCTGTCTTTTGAAGTGTTTCCGCCAAAAACGGACGATAACTACGACAGCGTAAAAAACGCGACGGAGGAGATCGCTAAGCTTTCCCCTGCGTTTATGAGCGTAACCTACGGCGCGGGCGGCGGCACGAGTAAATATACCCTTGATATTGCAAAAAAAATCCGTGACGAATTCGGGGTTCCGTCCTTGGCGCACTTGACCTGCGTATCGTCCACCAAGGAAACGGTGGCGGCGCGGATTGCTGATTTTAAGAGCGCGGGCATTGAAAACGTCATGGCTTTGCGCGGGGATATTCCCGCCGATATGCAGGGCGCGGATAGAAGCGGTTGGGCGTATCGCCACGCGGTGGATTTGATTGCGGAATTAAAGCAAAGCGGCGCAGATTTTTGTATCGGCGGGGCTTGTTATCCAGAAGTGCATCCCGAAAGCCTTTCACAGGCAGACGATATTCGATATTTAAAAGAAAAGGTGGACGCAGGCTGTGATTTTTTGACGACGCAGATGTTTTTCGATAACAATCTTTTGTATAATTTCCTGTACAAAATCCGTCAGGCGGGGATCAACGTACCCGTGGTTGCAGGCATTATGCCGATTACGAATGCAAAGCAGGTAGAACGGGCAATCAATTTATCGGGCTCGTTTATGCCGCAACGCTTTAAATCGCTGGTGGATAAATTCGGCGGGGATAGCGCGGCGATGAAACAGGCGGGAATTGCGTACGCCACCGATCAAATTATCGACTTGTTTGCCAACGGCGTGACGAACGTGCACGTGTATTCGATGAACAAACCCGACGTGGCGGCGGCAATCCAAAAAAATTTGTCCGATATTATAGGTAAAAATGCGTAAGGCGGTATCGGTAAAAACCTATGCGCAATTGCCCGATTACGACCGCCGCGAGATTTTGCGCTATGCGGGCGCACGCGGGGAAGCGGACGAACGCTTGCAAGAACTGCTCGATCAATGTTTGACGGAATGTAACGGCGTATTTACGCCCCGCGCATGCTGCGTTACGCTGTCGCGAACGGAATTTTTCGATATTTTTCCGCCGAGCGAAAGCGCGAAGGCGTGGACGGACGGTTGCGAAAATATCATGGTATTTGCCGCGACGGTAGGGCTGGGGATCGATCGGCTGATCAATCGTTACGCAAGCGTATCAACTACGAAAGCTTTGCTTTTTCAGGCGATCGGCGCGGAGCGAATCGAAAGGCTGTGCGACGTGTTTTGCGCGGAACAGAGCGTAGGCGACAAACATGCGGCGCGACGGTTCAGCCCCGGTTACGGAGATTTTCCGCTGACGGCGCAAAGGGAATTTTTCGCTTTGCTAAATCCGCAAAAGCATATCGGAGTAACACTGACGGACAATCTGCTTATGTCCCCGACGAAATCGGTTACGGCGGCGTTTGGGATAAAAAGCGGTTGTGAGAAAGAAGAGCAGACGACGAACTGTCAAGGATGCAATCAAAAAGATTGCGTGTTTAAAAGGGATTAAAGTATGGACGTAAGAGAATTCTTACAACAAAATATCGTTTATTTGGACGGGGGCACGGGCACGCTGTTGCAGGCGGCGGGTTTGCCGTTGGGGGAATTGCCCGAACGGTGGAATTTGACGCACGCGGCGGCGGGGCAAGATATTCACCGCGCTTACTACGACGCGGGGAGTAATATCGTCGCGACCAACACGTTCGGCGCGAACGTTTTAAAATTTACCGAAAGTGATTTAGACGAAATCGTGAAAGCGGCGGTGGAAAACGTCCGCGCTGCGGCGAAAAACTCGAAAGGTACGCAAGCAAAATTCGTTGCGCTGGATATTGGTCCGACGGGAAAACTGTTAAAACCGTACGGCGATTTTGCCTTTGAAGACGCCGTGGAAACGTTTGCGAAAACGGCGCGTTTGGGCGAAAAGTACGGCGTGGATTGTATATTGATTGAAACCATGAGCGATTCGTACGAAACGAAAGCGGCGGTATTAGCGGCAAAGGAAAATACTTCGTTGCCCGTGTTTGTATCCTGCGCGTACGGCGAAGACGGAAAATTGATGACGGGGGCTACTCCCGCGGCGATGGTTGCCATGCTTGAAGGCTTGGGCGTGGACGCGATTGGTATTAACTGTTCGGTTGGGCCGAAACAGATGGTCGGCGTGGTGGAAGAATTGCTTGCGCGGGCGAGCGTGCCCGTTTTGGTAAAGCCCAACGCGGGCTTACCGATTACGGACGGCGGCGAAATCCGTTACGATATTGACGAAAAGGAATTTGCCGAATGTATGGCGGCGTTTGTAAAAAAGGGCGCGCGGCTTATCGGCGGTTGTTGCGGAACTACCCCCGCGTATATCGCGGCGACGGCGGCGGCGACGAAAACTTTGTCGGCTCTGCCGATTACAAACAAGGAAATAACCTGCGTGTCTTCGTACACGCACGCGATAGATTTCGACCGCCCCGTGCTGATCGGAGAGCGTATCAATCCCACGGGTAAAAAACGTTTTAAACAGGCGTTAAAGGAAAAAGATACGGGGTATATTTTGGCGGAAGGGATTGCGCAGCAGGAAAAGGGCGCGCATATTTTGGACGTCAACGTCGGCTCGCCCGAGATTGACGAAAAGGAAGAGTTACCCCGCTATATTGAAGAATTGCAGGCGGTTATCGACTTGCCTTTGCAGATTGATACGTCCGATAGTGTAGCCATGGAACGGGCGATGCGCCTTTATAACGGCAAGCCGCTCGTCAATTCCGTCAACGGCAAAGCCGAAAGTATGGCGGCGGTGTTCCCGCTCGTTAAAAAATACGGCGGCGTCGTGGTGGCGCTGACTTTGGACGAGAGCGGTATCCCCGATACGGCGGACGGGCGCGTGGCGATTGCGGATAAGATAATTGCGACTGCAAAGACTTACGGTATTGACGAAAAAGATATTATCGTCGATCCGTTGGCAATGGCAATCAGCGCGGATAAAAATGCGGCGAAAACGACTTTGCAAGCCCTGCGCATTTTGCGCGAAAAGGGGATTAAGACTTCCCTTGGCGTGTCCAACGTTTCCTTTGGGTTGCCCGCGCGCGAAACGGTGAATGCGGCGTTCTTCGCCCTTGCGTTGGAAAACGGTTTGACGGCGGCGATTCTCAACCCCAACTCCGTGGAAATGTTAAAGACCTATTACGCGTTTAACGCTTTGCGTGGCGCAGACGAAAACTGCGGCGAATATATCCGTTTTGCGACGGAGATTTTACCCGCTTGCGTGCCTGCGACGGCAGGAGTGACGGTGGGGGCGGTTGGCGAAAAGGCGGCAGACGATAAAAAATCGAAGTTACAACGCGCGATCGTGCGCGGATTGAAAACGGACGCGGCGGCGGAATGTGAACGGTTGCTGCAAACTCTGTCTCCCTTAGAAATCGTCAATACCGAGATTGTACCTGCTCTGGACGAAGTGGGCAGGGCGTACGAAGAAAAACGTACCTTTTTGCCGCAGCTTTTGATGAGCGCGGAAGGGGCGAAAGCGGCGTTTGAAAAAATTAAATCGCACATGATCGCTGGCGGTGATAAGAGCGCGAAAAAATGCAAAATCGTGTTGGCGACGGTGAAAGGGGATATTCACGATATTGGCAAAAATATCGTCGGGACGCTGCTTGAAAATTACGGATTTGAAGTGCTTGATCTCGGCCGCGACGTGCCGCCCGAAAAGGTGGCGGATTGCGTTGCGGAAACGGGCGCACCCTTGGTAGGTTTGTCCGCATTGATGACGACGACTTTGCCGTCTATGGCGGAAACGATCGCATTGCTCCGCGAAAAAACGCCTTGGGTGAAAATTATGGTCGGCGGCGCGGTGCTTACCGAAGAATATGCAAAAAAAATCGGTGCGGATGGTTATGGAAAGGATGCAATGGCGTCCGTGCGCTTCGCTGAAAGCGTCTACGCGGAATTATGCAAATAACGAAAAATATGCGCTATTTTATGCATTTATACACAATATTCAAAAAATATCCATAAATACATGAAAGTTTTATATTATAAATGATTAAAATTATTTGACAAAGGATTTTTTCGGGTGTATAATGAGTGCATAAATTGAATATAAATGCAACGGCGCGGCGAAAACGGTAAAACCGACCGCTCCGCATCAAAATCAAAAATAAAAGTTTTTAGGAGAAACGATTATGGATAAGAAAGACATTAAAAAAGTTGTGCTTGCCTATTCGGGCGGTTTGGACACTTCGATCATCATTCCTTGGTTAAAGGAAAACTATAACAATTGCGAAGTAATCGCGGTGAGTGGCAACGTTGGTCAGGCGGACGAGTTGGATGGGTTGGAAGAAAAGGCGTTGAAGACGGGCGCGTCCAAGTTGTACGTAGAAGATTTGACGGACGAATTTGTGGACGAATACGTTATTCCCACCATGCAGGCGGGCGCAAAATACGAAGAATACCTTTTGGGTACGTCCTTTGCCCGTCCCGTTATCGCAAAGCGTATCGTGGAAATTGCAAAGAAAGAAGGGGCAGACGCGATCTGTCACGGTTGCACGGGTAAGGGGAACGATCAGGTGCGTTTTGAACTTACAATCAAGGCGTTTGCGCCCGATATGAAGATCATCGCGCCTTGGCGTGAATGGTCGATTAAATCCCGTGAAGAAGAAATCGACTATGCGGAAGCGCACAACGTACCTTTGAAGATCAACCGCGAAACCAACTATTCCAAGGATAAAAACCTTTGGCATCTCAGCCACGAAGGCTTGGATTTGGAAGACGCGGGCAATGAACCGCAGTACGAAAAGAAAGGGTTCTTGGAAATGGGCGTATCCCCCTTGCAAGCACCCGATAAGCCTACGTACGTAGAAATCGAATTTGAAAAAGGGAAACCCGTTGCTCTGGACGGCAAGAAGATGAGCGCGAAAAACATTATCCTTGCGCTGAACAAAGTGGGCGGCGAAAACGGTATCGGGCTGTTGGATATCGTAGAAAACCGACTGGTTGGTATGAAGTGCCGCGGCGTGTACGAAACTCTCGGCGGTGAAATTTTGTATAAAGCGCACAACTATTTGGAAACGCTTTGCCTTGACAAATACACGGCGCACAAAAAACAAGAACTCTCCGTTTGCTTTGCAGAACTCGTTTACAACGGACAATGGTTCACGCCTTTGCGCGAAGCGTTGACGGCGTTTGTAGATAAAACGCAAGAAAACGTAACGGGTAAAGTGCGTTTGAAACTTTACAAAGGCAACATTCTTAAAGCGGGCGCATGGAGCGATTATTCGTTGTATTCGGAAGAAATTGCGACGTTTGGCGAAGACCACGTTTACAATCAGGCAGATGCGACGGGCTTTATCGAATTGTTCGGTTTGCCGATTAAGGTGCAGGCGCAGGTCAATCAGAAAAATAACAAGTAAAACAACGTATATGCTGCGCATTTCAGCGTTGCGGCTCGGTTAAGTACTATCTGTATGCGCTCTCGCCGTGCCTTGAACTGCTTGCATCTTCGTCGTTTTAACTCGACCGAGTATGCGTATTGATCGCATAACGCGGCCGATCATTCTAAAAATAAAGGAAAGCTATTGCCTGTCGCATGCGCGGCAGGCAAAGCGTGTTTTTTAAAGTTATGGAAAAAATGTGGGCAGGGCGTTTTTTAAAGGCGCTCAATCAAAAAGCAGACGATTTTAATTCTTCTTTGTCCTTCGATTGCCGTATGTATGCGCAGGATATTCGCGGCTCGATCGCGCACGCAAAAATGCTTTTCAGCGTGGGCATTTTGTCGGCGGAAGATTTAGGGCTGATCGTAGACGGTTTGACGGCGATCAAGGCGGATATTGAAAACGGCGTTCTCACTTTTGACAACGGCGCGGAAGATATTCATATGTTTATCGAAGGGGAATTGACCAAACGGATCGGCGACGCGGGCAAGCGTTTGCATACCGCGCGTAGCCGTAACGATCAGGTAGCGGTGGATATTCGTTTATATCTTCGCGACGAAGCGGAAACTGTGGTTGCGCTGATCAAAGACGCGATTAAGGCGATTGTCGATCAGGCGGAAGAAAACGCGGAAACGATCGCGCCCGGATATACCCATTTACAGCGCGCACAACCCGTGTCCTTTGGTCATCATCTTTTGGCGTATGCCATGATGCTCCGTCGGGATATTGGGCGTATCAACGACGCGGTAGCGCGTATGAACGAAGAATGTCCTTTGGGCAGTTGCGCCTTAGCGGGTACGACGTACCCGATCGACCGCGCGCAGACGGCGACGGCGCTTGGGTTTGCCGCTCCCTCTTGGAATAGTATCGACGGCGTATCCGATCGCGATTTTTGCGTGGAACTGCTCAGCGCGTTTTCCGTGCTAATGATGCACTTGTCCCGCCTTTCCGAAGAAATCATTCTTTGGTCGAGCTGGGAATTCAAATTTATCGAGTTGGACGACAGTTATACCACAGGCTCGTCCATTATGCCCCAAAAGAAAAACCCCGATATGGCGGAGCTGATCCGCGGTAAGACGGGGCGTGTTTACGGGGATTTGCAGGGCTTGCTTACGACGCTCAAAGGGTTGCCTTTGGCTTATAATAAAGACATGCAAGAAGACAAAGAAGGTGTGTTTGACGCCTTGGACAGCGTGAAGATTTGTTTGGAAGTATTGACGCCGATGATCGCGACGATGAAGGTGTTGCCTAAAAATACCTACCGCGCGGCGCAAAAGGGCTTTATCAACGCCACAGACCTTGCCGATTATCTGGTGAAAAAGGGAATGCCTTTCCGTAGCGCGTATAAGATCGTGGGCACGATCGTAGCAGAATGTATCGAAAAGGATTGCGTTTTGGATACGCTTCCCCTTGTCGAATATCAAAAGTATAGCGAGCTGTTTGCGGAAGATCTGTATAACGAAATTTCGTTGGAAACTTGTGTGAACAAACGCCTGAGCGAAGGGGGCGCGTCGCCGTCTTCGGTAAAAGTGCAAATTGAAAAAGTCCGCGCGTTTTTAAACGCGTAAGGCAGTAAAAAAGGAAAGAGATATGAAAAAAGTATTTATCGACGGGAGCGCGGGAACGACGGGGCTGCGCATTTACGAGCGTTTATCTTCCCGCGACGACGTGGAAATTTTAACCTTGCCCGAAGAAAAGAGAAAAGATCCGATTGCAAGAAAGGAAATGTTAAATAAAGCGGACGTAGCCTTTTTGTGTCTGCCCGACGACGCGGCGAGAGAATCCGTGGCTTTGGTGGAAAACCCCGAAACCGTGGTGATCGACGCGAGTACGGCGCACCGCACTCTGCCCGATTGGGCGTACGGTTTTCCCGAACTGTCGAAATCGCACGAAGAAAAACTGCTTAACAGTAAGCGTATCGCCGTTCCCGGCTGTCATGCCAGCGGCTTTATCGCGCTCGTCTATCCGCTCGTGGAAAAGGGTTTGTTGGACAAGGACGTTTTGCTGACCTGTCATTCGATCACGGGGTATTCTGGTGGGGGCAAGAAGATGATTGCCGATTACGAAAGCGAAGAACGGAGCGAGCTTTTGGACGCACCCCGTCAGTACGGGATCACCCAGCAGCACAAGCATTTGAAAGAAATGAAAGCGATTTCGGGTGTGGCAAACGCACCGATTTTCTGCCCGATCGTGTCCGATTTTTACAGCGGCATGACGGTAACCGTTCCCTTGTTTGCCTCGCAAATCAAAGGGAGCGCGGACGATATTAAAAAGTTGTACGCGGAGAAATACAACGGCGAGATCGTGCAATACAAGGAAAGCGCGGACGAAAACGGCTTTGTATCGGGCGCGGCGTTATCGAGAAAGGACGGCATGGTCGTAACGGTGGCGGGCAACGAAGAAAGGATTTTGCTGATTGCGTGCTATGACAACCTTGGCAAGGGCGCAAGCGGCGCGGCGATTGAGTGTATGAATATGGTGATCGGCGCGGAGAAAACGAAAGGATTAGAATTGTAAGGAAATCAAAAAAGGATTTAGGATATGTTAAAAGAAATTCAAGGCGGCGTATGCGCTGCAAAAGGTTTTACGGCAAACGGCGTGCATTGCGGTATCCGCAAAAACAAAACCAAACGTGATTTGGCGCTGATTTTCAGCGAAACGCAGGCGAGCGCCGCGGCGGTGTACACGCAAAATCTCGTTAAAGGCGCGCCTTTGACGGTAACGAAAAACAATATCGCGGACGGCAAAGCGCAAGCGGTGATCTGCAACAGCGGCAACGCCAATACTTGCAACGCAAACGGTATCGAAATCGCAGAAAAAACTTGCGCGTTGCTTGCTAACGAGCTGAAAATCGACGCGAAAGACGTCGTGGTGGCGTCTACGGGCGTCATTGGGCAACCGCTCGATATTACGCCGATCGCAGACGGTATTCCCGCGTTGGTTGCGGGTTTGGGCGCGCATAGCGATCTGGCATGCGAAGGGATTATGACGACGGATACGAAAGCGAAAGAGATCGCATTCGAGTTCACCGTCGGAGGTAAAACCTGCCGTATCGGCGGTATTGCCAAGGGCAGCGGCATGATCCACCCGAATATGGCGACCATGCTCGTGTTTGTAACGACGGACTGCGCGGTGTCGCCGAAGATGTTGGAAAAAGCTCTGTCCGCGGACGTAAAGGATTCGTTCAATATGATCAGCGTAGACGGCGATACTTCCACCAACGACATGGTTTCGCTGTTGGCAAACGGTATGGCGGGTAACGCTGAAATCGTAGCCAATGGAAAGGATTTCGACGATTTTTGCGCAGCGCTTAATGCGGTAACGACCTACCTTTGCCGCAAGATCGCAGCGGACGGCGAAGGTGCGACTAAGCTTTTGGAATGTAAAGTCACGGGCGCAAAGGACGAACAAACGGCAAAAACGGTGGCAAAATCGGTGATTTGTTCGTCGCTCGTAAAAGCGGCAATGTTCGGCGCGGATGCAAACTGGGGGCGTGTTTTGTGCGCGATTGGGTACGCAGGCGTGGACGTGGACGTCAACAAAGTGGACGTAGCGTTCCGTTCGGCAAAGGGGACGATTCCCGTTTGTAAAAACGGCGCGGGTATTGAATTTTCCGAAGAAATCGCCAAAGAAATTTTGCTCGAAAAGGAAATTGAAATTTTAGTGGTATTGGGCAACGGCGATGGAAAAGCGACGGCTTGGGGCTGTGATTTGACGTATGATTACGTGAAAATCAACGGGGATTACCGCACCTAATAAGGAGTAAGTTATGGAGAAATTGGAAAAATTGACAACGGCACAGCGTGCAGAGGTGTTAACGCAGGCGTTGCCGTATATACAAAAATATTACGACAAAATCATCGTGGTGAAATACGGCGGTAACGCCATGATCAACGATGAACTGAAAAAAGAAGTCATGCAGGATATCGTTCTGTTGTGGCTGACCGGCGTGAAAGTCGTATTGGTACACGGCGGCGGTCCCGAAATCAGCGAAATGATGACAAAACTCGAT
>JAZSJN010000116.1:0-2910 GCA_045534315.1 Candidatus Scatosoma sp. | reverse complement strand
CATTTCCGCAAGCACTTCCACCATGTACGGCGGTAAGAGTATCGTGCGGATAGAGCTTTTCGTTTTCGGCTGTTGCACGATGAGTTCGTTGCCTGCCGTAACCACCTGCCGACTAATCCGCAAGCTTCCGTCCGCAAGGTTTAAGTCCGTCCATTTCAGTCCCAAGATTTCACCCCGACGCATGCCTGTGGAAAGTTCCAGCAAAAACAATTCGTAATATCCTTCCTCTCTTGCTCTTGCCAAAAAACGCTCGATTTCCGCAGGCGTTAGCACCTGCATTTCCCTGCCTTTCTTGGGCGGCAGCTTACAGCCAAGCGACGGATTTTTCGTAATCAGCCCTTCGGTGACCGCTCTTTGCAACGCCGACCTGCAATGCGCGTGGCAGGAACGCACAAATCTATCCGACAGCCCTGTGCCGTGCTTTTCCGTATTCTGCAACCGCCCTTGCCGTTTCATCTTGGCGTAGAACTGTTGCAAATCGTTTTGCGTGAGCTTGTTCAGCGGTATATGCCCGATTGTCGGGATAATATGATTGTAGATAATATTCTTATAGCTGTCTTTCGTCGTTTCGCGAAGAGCGGGCTGACAATAGGTTTGATACCAAAAATCTATCCATTGACCGAAGGGCATGTCTGGCTTGAACCGTTCCACCGACTTGCCGAGCTTATCCCTTAACGCTTTGAGTTTTTCTTCGCATTCAGCTTTCGTTTTGGCAAGCACGCTCTTGGTTTTCGGAATGCCTTTTTCGTCGTACTCGACTACGATTCGCCCTTCCCACCGTCCGTCCGAGCGTTTGCGTATCATTCCGTCGCCTTGCGGTCTTCGTCTGTTTGGCATTTCATTTTCTCCTTCGTTTTTATTTTTTTGCAACCACAACATACCACAGGTTCGAGAATATATCCAGCGTTTAGGGGTGAGAATTTTCAATTAGTCAAAAGAATTTTCATCGCTGTCGGAATAGTCGTCAGGATAGAGAGGATCATATGGATTCCTTTGAAATTTCACAGCGTCCTTAAAATAAATTGCACCGTTAATATTTTTACAGCCCTGCACGCACACTGCACGCAATCTATGAAGCGTATCCTCGTCAATGTCATAGTTCACCGCAATCACGTGACACAGCATTGCTTCTTCGACGGACAATTTGAAAAGCAATTTCGCAATACGATTTTCAAGCGAACTCAACGACTTTCCCATCGTCTTAGCGACCACCTTGCCAAAATATTTTTCGTAATCTTCCGAGGCTAAATATTCGCAGTAAAACTCAATTGCTTTTTCTATAAAATCCGAACGAGAAATCGAATTTTCTTTCTTATAATTTGCTTCTACTTTGTCCAGCGTTTGGGGATGAACCCAAAGCGAAAATTTTACTTTATCTTTTGGAATAGGCATCATTTTTCTCCTTTTTTTCTTGTTTTTTGTGTAGCAATCCCTAAAAAAGCCTTTATTTTCGGGGATTTATTGAGCTGGAACGCTTTTTGGGTTTTACGACCCCTCACCCCGAAATCGCTGAATCCCTTTAACTGTCGGCGTTGCCGTCAGTTGTGAACGCGGAAAAAGGCGTTTTTGACGCCACCGCTTATTCCTGCACACAAATCGGAAAACGATTTGAGCCGTCAAAGTTCGTCGTAGCGTGTTTGTTCGTCCAGCCATTCGAGTAATCTATCCCGCGGAATGATGGTTCGACCTTGTACGATTTTGAGCTTTGGAAAGTTCTCTTGCCGAACGAGTTCGTATGCGCTCGCGCGAGAAATTCCAAGCAAGTTTGCCACGTCCATTACCGTGAGAAACAACGGCATCTCTTCTTTCGTTTTATAAATTGACTTCTTCATTTTTTAATCTCCCCGTATTTCTTTTCGTATTCTTTAATCGCCTTCGTGTAGGCAGAGTAGTGTTCCGCGATGCGGAGCTGTTCTTGATAGTATTCCTCTTCCAACGGTTCGGTTGGCAGTATCGTGTAGCACAAGCTTCCGTTATGCGAACGCCCATCACGAGTTTTCACCTTGGTCGGTTCGGTTGCAATGAAACCTTTTCGCGCAAGACTGTCCACGTATTTCCGCACAGTGTTCACACTTAAACCGCACTCCTCACCGATGCTTGCATAGCTTGGATGGCATTGATAAGTTTTTCTGTTTTCGAGATACATCAGATACGCGAGTATCGCAATCTCGTTTGCGTTCAAGCCCAACTGAAATATTATTTTCGGCATCGGAAAATATTTTCCTCTACGATCTCTTTGGTTAGAATAGTAACTCAATCATTTACCTCCTTATAGATTTTCTTACGTGCGCGTTCACTTCACTGTTTGGATTTTTCTGTGACGATAAAATAAAAAGACTCGTACCTAAACACACTCCCTCGAGCACACCAACAAAGCGAACTGTGAAGTTCGCTAACGATGGATGCGCCGTGCTTGTATGAATATAAATACGCGTCTTTATAACCTTGATGTTGTAGCACTTACATCTATTTAATTTTTTATCATATATATTTTAACATAGCAGCAGGTGCTTGTCAATGCGAATAGAACGATAGCGCTTGTCTTGTTTTGTCTTTGTTTGTCGAAAACATATTTTAGACAATCGAAGAAGAACAATTCCATAAAAAACGAGCGTAGCAACCTTATCCAATTGCTACGCTCTATATAATTTTTAGGGATGATTTTTAATCGATTTTTCAAAAATCCCTTTTCTTTGTTTACTGCGTATCAAATTTTGCGTTGTGAAAAGCAAGTCGCTAAAGAAAATAGCACATAACAACCTTAAACACTCGCTACGCCCTATCTTTTGTTGTATAATGTTGTACTAAATATATTGAACTAATTCTAGACCGTCTATTTAATCTCTTCAATATTCTTCTATGCTTTATTATATGTTGCTTATAGTTATTAAATATCTTAATCGTTTTCCT
>JAZSJN010000122.1:0-4716 GCA_045534315.1 Candidatus Scatosoma sp. | reverse complement strand
TCGGGTATCTCGCTATCGCGCATATAGCTTACCGTGTTTTCTGCGCTCCACAACGTGGCTGCCTGTAATTGCGGTTGATTCGCACCGCCATTACCGCTGCCGCCACTGCCGCCTGAACCGCCGCACGCAGCCAACGTAGAGCCAGCCAACAAAGCGACCATCAATAAACTCGCAATTTTTTTCATTATTCTTCTCCAACTCCCTCTAAAATCGCTTGAATTGCATCCCATTCGGTTGCGGTGTATTTATTAATGTCATAATCGTACAGAATCTGTGCCGTCGTCTTCGTTTGCGTAAACAGATATTCGTAAGACGAGAAGTTCGTCTTGAAATTACGCACGTTACCATAAATAAACATATTATAGTTGTTGGGAATCGGCAATACCAACGCGTCGGGAGAATTGAAACAGTCGATACGCATTTTTGCCGTATCCGACAAGGTTTCGTAAAGCGTGGGATTGCTTTCTTTTACGTTATACTTAAAGAACAAGCCCGAGCCACCCGTTTTTTGCGTATAGATTTCGTTTGCTTTATCGGTTGCCAAATAGCGCAAGAAATCTTTTGCCAAATCCATATTTCTTGCGTAAGAAGGAATAACTGCCGTGTGGTAATTCCCTACCGAATAGAGAATATTACGCGCTTTTTTTACTGTCTCAAAATCTTCTTCGCTAACTCCTTCATAGCTCGTTTCGCCATTGTCGATAGCCCGAACAACCGCCGCCAACGTCGCGTCGTCATCATCCGCAATCGAATCTAATTTTTCATTGATTGCACTTATAACGGGCGTTTTCATCATTTGGATATCGTATACTTTGTCGCCGTGAGAAACCAAATCTTTAATCGTATCGGACATTTCCATATCAAACCAGTCGCCGCACGCCATAAACATACCGCTGCCTTTCACAAACATTCTTTGCGCCGGACCGTAATCCGTGGAAGGTGCTAAACTGTAAAGATTGTCTTTCAGCGCGCTTTCTATTACTTTTAAAGATTCCAATCTGCCTTTCTGTTTGAAAATATCCACAGAATATTCGTAGGAAGACGTTTCTTCGTTATAAACCTTACCTTCCCAGAATTTGGTATAGTTATCATACCCTTCGTATTGCGCCCACCAGGTCGGGAAAAGGTGTTCCCAATAAGTTGCCTTCTTTTCTCCTTCCTTGGAAGATTGCATAATCGAATATCCGTTTTTCTCCGTTTCCGCCGCCATAATCGCCAGCATTTCATCCGTCGTTACGGGCACTTGATAATCGCTTTCGGCTAATTTTTCCGCGTTGTAAAGGATACCGTTATAGCCGCCCGCCCAAGGCATAGCGTACCAAGACTTCTCCCCTTTTACGTTCATATATTCGTTTGCCTTTACCGCGCTTGCAAGCATCTTATCTTTCACCGCACGATCCTCACCGGGCACCGTCGATTCGTAAACGTCCTTCAAATCTGCCAGCAAATAATCTTTACCGCCACGAAGCCCGTACAAGGATTGCAAATTCATACCGAAAAGCACGTCGTACTTATTCGCCGTTCTGCCACTCTTAATAATATCCGACGCATATGCCACGTCGCTGTCCTCGTCAACGTTCACGGCTACGTTACCATATTTATCCTTTACCCAGCCTTCCGAGACAAAAGCTTGTTTAACGCCTTCCAACCACTCTACTTTATAACCTGCGTTTAACGCATACACGTTTAAGGTTGCGTCGCCCTTTGTTTCACCTGTCTTGCCGCAAGCCGCAAATGCCGTCGCCGACAACGCCAACGTACTTGCCATCATTAAGGATACAATTTTTTTCATCTGAGTTTACCTCCTGAATCTATATACTGTTTTTATTTTTTATTAACCTTTCAATCCGCCAACGGACATATTTTTCATAATCTGTTCAGAAAACGTAGCGAACACGATAAGCACCGGCAACATCGCAAGTAACAGCGCGGCGTAATAAACCGGTTCACCGCCAAGCGTGATATTAGATTTCACCCTATAAAGCCCTGCCGCTAGCGTTGGATAACTTCTCATAAATAAGAGAATTGAAGAATAATCGTTCCAGCAAGAAATTGCAGAAATGATAGAAAGTGTAATCATTGGCGCTTTCGCCATCGGTAGCATTACCTTGAAAAAGGCTTTGAAATCGTTCCCCCCGTCTATAAAAACAGCCTCCGCGTAGCTCCACGGCATATTTTTATAGAACGCATACATGATTAAGAAGTTAAAACCAAAACCACCCGCACAGGAAAGTATCGGTTGTAGGGGCGTATCAAGTATTTTTAAATCACCGCTTAATTTAAAGCTCGCAGGGAGCGAACCGACAATTGGTATTGTCATAGAGAAAATGGCAATAAAATATATCGCCCCTCTAAGCTTGAAATCGTATTTTGAAAGACAATAACCTGTACAAGCACTGAAAAAAACACCTTCAAGCACTACGACAGCTGTATACCATACACTGTTGAAAATCATTCCGAACAGGTTAGTGCCTTCATATTCCAGTTCCCTAAACGCATCTACGTAGTTTTGCGGGCGCCACTCGAACGGCAACGCCAAAAGACGAAGTTTCTCAAAATCTTCCTGATAATTATAACTACTTTTTAAGGAATTATATAGCAGCCAAATAAACGGAAACGCCATGACAAACGTATACAACGCAAACAGAAGAAATACGATAACGTAAACAACTTTTTCCCCCGCCGTTCTCTTATAAAGCGCACCGCTTTCTTTCTTCATAAACTTCAATTTAAAACTCTTTTCCATAGTGCGCTCCTTAATATTCCACGTTGCCGAATTTATCCATCAAGGCTCTTACCCCAAAGATAATGGGGATGATTATCAGCGTAAAGCACAAGCCCGCCGTAGCAACCAGGTTCACGTCCAACCCCTTTTGTACGATATTATATATCCAAAACGCCACGGTGGTCGTGTTATAATTCTCTGTTACCAACAACATTATAGGTCCGCTGGCAGCAAAAATCCCCGACATCAGCAGTACGATTTTTGTGGAAATCGTAGACCATATCAACGGCATAACAATCGTGAATACTTCGCGAATCGGTCCGCAGCCGTCTAACTTTGCCGATTCGTATACTTCCGTCGGAATTCTCGACATTGCACCGCTGAAAATTAGCATATCGCCGCCAAAACCCGTCAAAATCGTGTAAATGATAATCATTACCGTCGGCATGACCGAATCTTTTTTGTACAAAGGTCCATTCAACGGGTAGGAAAGAGAGATTTTGTCAAAAATCTTTGCTAACGGACCCGTTGGAGCTAACATTTGATCGTAAAGCGACGTCAAAATAACCGGCGTAATAATGCAGGGCAAATAGAACACGACTCTATAAAATTGATAGCCGAAAATTTTCTTGGACAAAAAGTAGCTAATAAACAATGACAGCGGCATCGTAATAAGCAAACCGCTCAAAAAGTACAACCCCGTATTTTTTATAGACAACAGTAAATCGCCGTCCCCCGTAATTTGTTCCCAGAGCTTTTCAAAGTTCCCCATCGACCACTGTTGCGTACCCGTCCAAGGATCAATTTCCTGGAACGCTAAAAAAATGGAGCTAATATTTACGTACAACCAAAATACAAGCCAATTCAAAATGGGAATCGCCAATATGCATACAATGAATAACGTCCTGCCCTTTCTGCGATTACCTTTACGAATACGTTTTTGATTGGTTGGCAAAGTACCTTGTGTCTGCAATGCCGCGATATCTTGTTCCATCAAAAAACCTCCGTTAAAAGCTATGAAAATTTAAAGTCAAATCAACGGAATACTCCATTAAACAATGACTTTACACATTAATTATACTATAACGATAATATGATGTCTTGTTATTTTTTCTATTTTTTTTGTTATTTTTTTAAGTGCCTATACAAATATAATTTATAAAAAGTCTTGACAAAGGCGTCTTTATGCCGTATAATTAGTCGTATGAAAATAGAAATTTTTGAAAAACTCTCATCTTTTGACGATAAAAACAACGACTTTGATTTCCATATTTGGAAGTATCTGGAAACCTCTTTGCACACGCATAAGGACTATTACGAGCTCTTTTTAGTCACGAAAGGACCTATAAAATACTCCATAAATGAGAAAACCATCACGCTCAAAACCATGGATATGTCTATCGTTCGCCCCTCCGATAAGCATCGTTTTTTTTGCACAAAAAACGATAAAAGCATTCAACACATGAATCTTGCGGTAGACTGCGATTATTTTAACTATTTCGTCCCCTTTGTTACGCCGGACTTAAAGGAAAAAATTGACAGCGAACGTGAGCATATTCTCATCCATTTATCGGAAGAACAATTCCATTATTTGAATCACCTTAAAAAGGTAGTCAATATGATTCCCACCGACGATTCTTACCAAAGAAGAACCGCCTTAAATTTGATTTTATTCAATATGCTCTCCTTTTTTAACATGTCTAGCCACGAGAAAAAATCCTATCCGCTTTGGTTCGATTCTCTGCTCAGCGAGATATCAAAACCGCACTTCATCAATAAAAGCGTAAACGATTTATATAAACTTTGTCCCTACTCAAACCCAATCATTATCAAAACGTTTAAAGATTATTTGAATACCACCCCTGTACGCTATTTGCGAAATTTGAAAATGACGTACGCCAAAAACCTTTTACTCACGACAGACTATAACACCTTAGATATCTGCACGAGAATCGGTTTTGACTCTTTAAGCCATTTCAATCACGTGTTTA
>JAZSJN010000070.1:0-7395 GCA_045534315.1 Candidatus Scatosoma sp. | reverse complement strand
TATTCCTCCTACTATATAATAACACATACAACGGTTAAAATCTTTAGAATATTTTCACATGTATTTTGGTATAATAAACAATCTTTGGGAATTTTGCAAAAAAGTAATAACAGGGGATTTTCACAATCAAAACCACCAGTTCAACTGGTGGTATGCACTGGCCCTTCAAGGGCATAATACTGGCTGGGCCTTAAGGCTCATTGAAAGGTTTGCCAACCGCAAACAATCTCAGGCAGCCGCTAAAGCGGCTGTCTTTTTATGCCTTGTTATTCTTGCTACCCGTAAACGGGTCTATGTATTCTTTCAAACTCAGTTGGTCGGCTACTATATCTTCCTGCAACTGATTCCTTACATATTCCGCTATTTTCTTTTCGTTCCTGCCTACCGTATCTACATAGTATCCGCGACACCAGAAATGCCGATTTCCGTACTTGTATTTTAGGTTTGCATGCCTATCGAAAATCATTAACGAACTTTTTCCTTTCAGATATCCCATAAATTGTGCTACGCTCAAATGGGGCGGGATTGCCACCAGCATATGTATATGGTCTGGGCACGCTTCTGCCTCTATGATTCCCACCCCTTTCGCTTCGCACAATTTTCGAAGTATCTTTCCTACATCTTCTTTTATCTTACTGTATATTTCTTGTCTACGATATTTTGGACAAAATACAATATGATACTTGCAATTCCATTTTGTATGTGATAAACTATTTGTGTCAGTCATTGACTAATCCTCCTGTGTTTTCTTATTGTGGTTGGCAAACCCACTTTATTATAACACAGGAGGATTACTTTTGCTAAAGCTTTTTAATACCACCACTTCAAGTGGTGGTTAATTTCCGCTAAAGGCTACAAAATAACCCGACTAATCATAAGGATTAGTCGGGTTATTTGGTGCCGAAGGTGGGACTTGAACCCACACGTTGTCACCAACAACGGATTTTGAGTCCGTCGCGTCTGCCATTCCACCACTTCGGCATGGATTTTCTGAAAGCTTTTTAATTATATAAGATTATCGGGAAAAAAGCAAGCGTTTTATTGGCTTTTTTATAATTTTTTTTAATCTTTTTCAAACATTTTATTTTTCTCTTGCGATTTTTTTTATTTCGTGGTAAAATAATAACAAAGAAGAAAAAGGAATTCGTTTTCTATGGAAAAACTCGTATTGATCGATGGCAACAGTCTATTAAACCGTGCGTTTTACGCTACACCCGTATTTTCTACAAAAGACGGCTTGCCGACCAACGGCGTGTTTGGGTTTGTAAAACTCTTGCTCAAAATCATATCGGATAAAAACCCTACGCATATTGCCGTGGCTTTTGACGTGCACGCGCCTACTTTCCGTCATGAAAAATACGGCGATTATAAGGCAGGGCGAAAGCCGATGCCCGACGATCTTCGCGCGCAATTTCCCGTTTTGAAAGAAGTTTTATCTCTCATGAATATTCGCATTTGCGAAATGGCAGGGTTTGAGGCGGACGATATTATCGGTGCGCTGTCTAAAAGATGCAACGTGCAAACGTTTGTATATACGGGGGATCGCGACGCCTATCAGCTGGTAGACGAAACGACCAACGTATGCTTTACACGCAAGGGTGTGAGCGACATTTTAGAACTTTCCATAGAGAATTTTAAGGACGAAATTGGGCTGACGCCTGCGCAAATTATTGACTTAAAAGCGCTGATGGGGGACAAATCGGACAATATCCCCGGCGTTGCGGGCGTAGGGGAAAAATCTGCGTACGGTCTTTTGGAAAAATACAAGGATTTGGACGGGATTTATGCGCATTTGGACGAAATAACGGGGGCGTTGAACCGGAAATTGACCGAAAATAAAGAAACGGCGTATTTTTCAAAATGGTTAGCCACCATAAAAACGGACGCGCCAATTGACGTTGCTTTGGGTGACTGTTTACTGAAAATGCCGTTCTCGGCTGCCGTTAAAGCGAAGTTTACCGAGTTGGAATTTAAGAGCCTTTTAGGAAAAGATATTTTTTCTGAGAACGATACGGAAAACCCGAATAACAATGTGAATATTGCTATCAAAACGGTTTCTGAGCTTTGCCTCGATTGCATAGCAGACGTTATCAGCGCGGTTGAAAATTCCGCGGCAGATACGATTTCCTGTCATTGGGCAAACGATGGTTTGCGGTTATATTTGCCCGATGAAAAGAATGATACGACTACGGAATATGTTTTACCGATAAAACTTGGGCTTTTGGACGTCGGGTTTTATGATTATCAGCTGTTACCCTTGTTAAAGAGTGTTTTTACGGGCAAAAAGCGGGTAATTTCGTATAACGTTAAGGAAATCATGCATCGCCTTGATGAACAAGAAATTGTGCATACAGCGCCGTTTGACGACGTTTCCGTGTTGAAATGTATCGCGGACGGGCTTAGCAATTCGGACGGCTTGGATTTTTGTCTGCAATACCATGGATTAAACGAAAAAAATAAAGCGTACGGTTTGTATTATCTTTGCCAAACGTACAAGACAGCGTTGCGTCCTGCAGAGATCAAGCTGTATAAAGAAATTGAACTGCCACTTGTGCGCGTTCTGTTTGACATGGAAAAGCAGGGCATCTGCGTGGACGGCACGGCTTTGAATGCTTTTTCAGAGAAATACGGTGCGGAAATTCGTGATTTAACCGAAAAAATTTATGCTTTGGCGGGTGAGCGTTTTAATATAAATTCTACGCAACAACTCGGTAAAATTTTATTTGAAAAACTGCGTATTGGCGCGGGTACAAAGAAAAATAAAGATAGCAAAAATTATAAAACGACGGCAGAAGAACTTGAAAAATACGCAGGCGAGCACGAAATTGCGCGACTTTTGTTACGCTATCGCAAGATACAAAAGATAAATTCGACCTACGTGGAAGGTTTCCGTCCATTAATTCAAAACGGCCGCGTGCATACGACGTATAACCAAAGTAATACCCAAACCGGTCGTTTATCGTCTGCAAATCCCAATTTGCAAAACATTCCTATTAGAACCGAAGAGGGTAGGGAATTGCGCAAACTGTTTACGGCAAGCGCGGGAAACGTATTGATCGACGCCGATTATTCGCAGATTGAATTGCGACTTTTGGCGCATTTTTCGGGATGTAAAGAGCTGATTGAGGCGTATTGTACGGGCAAAGATATTCATGCGATTACCGCGTCGCAGGTGTTTGAAGTGCCGCTTGAACAGGTAACGGCTGATATGCGACGGAACGCAAAAGCGGTTAATTTCGGTATTATTTACGGTATCAGCGCGTTTGGTTTGGCTAGCGATCTTGGTATTACTTCCAAAAAAGCGCAGGAATACATTACGCGATATTTTGAAAGCTATTCCGACGTAAAAACGTATATCGACGGAAACGTTAAAAAGGCGAGTGAAGACGGGTACGTGGAAACGTTGTTTGGGCGCAGACGCGTGATTAATGAGATACGCTCGTCTAATTATAACGTGCGTTCGTTTGGGGAACGCGCCGCAATGAATATGCCTTTACAGGGCACAAGCGCGGATATTATTAAAATCGCCATGATCAACGTGGCGGATAAGTTGCGTAACGGCGGTTATAAAGCGCGGCTTGTTTTGCAGGTGCACGACGAATTGGTAATTGACTGCCCCAAAGAAGAAGTCTCCGCGGTGAAAGAAATCTTAAAAATGGAAATGGAAAATGCCGTAAGCCTGCGCGTGCCGTTGACGGTTGACGTGGGTGTCGGCGAAAGTTGGTACGAAACAAAGTAAAGACTGTTTCACAAATTGTGTTTCCTGAAAGTGTATTGTGAAACAAATAACGTGAAACAATCGTAATGAGAGGTGCTCGTATGCAGAAAAAAATAGCAATAACAGGGGGGATTGGCTGCGGCAAATCATTGGTGGCAAAATACGTTGCCGAGATGGGCTATCCGATTTTTTCCTGCGACGAAATCAATAGAAATTTATTGACCGATCCAGACTATATTGAACGGATTAAAAACGTCTTTCCAAATTGCGTAAACGGTGGTAAAATTGATAAAAACACCTTAAAAAATACCGTTTTTTGCGATAAAAAAGCTCTAAAAAGGTTGAACGATATAGCGCATCCTGTAATTATGACGCGTTTATTTTCAGCCATGAAAAAGAGCGATAGCGAGTTTGTCTTTGCGGAAGTTCCGTTGCTTTTTGAGGGGGGATACGAAAGGGATTTTGATGCAATTATCATTATTAAACGTGATATAAACGAGCGTATAAAAGCGGTGCAACAACGGGACGGTTTGAGTGAAGAGGAGATAAAAAACCGCATTGCAGCTCAATTCGATTATACTAACCTTGAAAAACGTATTCAAAATATGAATGTGTATATTATCGAAAACGAAGGGGATCCGCCTTCCTTAAAATCTAAAATAGAAACATTAATTTCACGTCTAAAATAAACAAATGTGAAACAATATACGTGAAACAATAAAAAATAAAAATATTAACGACGATTTACCCGTGTCAAAATTTAAGGGAAATCGTCGTTTTTTATTGCATAGTATTAAGTCTATGTGATATAGAGGGGCAATTTTATAAAAAAATCGATAAATACTATGTTAAATATAGGTATTATGTGTGGCATAGTCGTTTTATTTTGTCAAACATAATACCTATGTCTGACATACAACAAAAAATAAATAAAACAAATTATGTCAAAAAGGGCGGAAGATGCTTTTATTTTTACAGATTTTTTGCTATTTTGGTAAAATTTTTTTGTAAATTCCCTTGAAAATACTTAAATAATATAGTATAATAGTACATACTAAGATATATAAGCTCAATTTGCGTATATCTTATAAGGTTTGGAGGCTCAAATGGAAGTTTTTAACGCGGATTATCCTTTACATTTGTTTCATCACGGGGAAAATTTCAAATCATACGAATTGATGGGAGCGCATCCTATGACGCTCAATAAAAAACGGGGCTATTTATTCCGCGTTTGGGCACCAAGAGCGACATCCGTTTCCATTATTGGTAAATTCAATGATTGGAACGAAACTTCGCACGTAATGCAACGCATGATCGACGGGGAAACTTTCCAGCTGTTTATTCCAGGCTTAAAACAATTTGACATTTATAAATACTGCATTAAAACGCAAGACGGACGAACGTTATACAAAGCCGATCCGTATGCTTTTCATGCAGAAACGCCGGGAACGGAGAGCGCAAACGCTTCTAAATTGTACGATTTAAAAGGGTACAAATGGTCGGATAAAACATATTTGGACAAGCAAAAACATACAAATATCTATGCTGCTCCCATGAATATTTACGAAGTAAATCTGCTCTCTTGGAAAAAGCATAGCGACGGCAGTTATTTGACCTATCGTGAACTCGCCAAAGAACTCGTTGACTACGTAGTAAAAATGGGGTATACGCACGTTGAGCTTATGCCCGTTACCGAACATCCTTTTGATGGGTCGTGGGGATATCAAGTTTCGGGTTATTACGCCGTGACGTCGCGTTTGGGTACGCCGCACGATTTTATGTATTTGATCGATTGTTTCCATAAGGCGAATATCGGCGTTATTTTAGACTGGGTTCCTGCGCATTTCCCCAAAGACGCGTTTGGTTTATACGAATTTGACGGCGAACCGTTATACGAAGCGTCGCAATGGGACCGTATGGAAAATAGGGGATGGGGAACGCGTAAATTCGATTACGGAAGAAACGAAATTTTGTCCTTTTTGATTTCCAGCGCGATTTTCTTCTTTGAAAATTACCATATCGACGGCTTGCGCGTGGATGCAGTTGCGTCGATGCTTTATCTTGACTACGATAAAAACGATGGGGAATGGGTACCCAACGTCTATGGTGAAAATAAGAATTTGGAGGCGATCCGTTTCCTGCGTCGTTTAAACGAGGCGGTATTTGAACGTTTCCCTCACGCCTTGATGATTGCGGAAGAATCTACGGCGTGGCCCATGGTGACCAAACCGACGAGTATGGGCGGTTTAGGCTTTAATTTTAAATGGAATATGGGGTGGATGAACGACGTACTTTCTTACGTTGCCGCTAATCCCGTTTACCGTCAATACAAACACAATAAACTGACCTTTTCGATGATGTATGCGTTTTCGGAAAACTACGTATTGCCGATTTCTCACGACGAAGTCGTGCATGGTAAAGCGTCGTTGATTGGAAAGATGCCAGGGGAATACGAAGAAAAATTTGCAGGAATGCGCGTTTTCTTGGGGTATATGATGTCTCATCCCGGTAAAAAACTCAATTTCATGGGTTCGGAAATTGGGCAATTTAAAGAATGGGCGTATAAGGAAGGCATTGAATTTTTCCTTACGCAATATCCTTTGCATAAGAAATTGCAAACGATGGTAAAAGACCTGAACGTCCTTTATAAAAAT
Source organism: Candidatus Scatosoma sp. (assembly GCA_045534315.1). GTDB lineage: Bacteria > Bacillota > Clostridia > Christensenellales > Borkfalkiaceae > Scatosoma. The sequence goes on along the minus strand of JAZSJN010000070.1, from coordinate 1,023 downwards.
ACGTCCGCGCTTTATGAAATCGAAGATAGTTGGGCGGGGTTTGAATGGCTCGCCGCGGACGATAGCGACCGTAACTTCGTTGCTTATCAACGTAAGAACAGCGCAGGAGAAACGGTAGTTATTTTGCTCAATTTCTCAGGCGAAGATTATATTGACTACCGCCTTGGTTTGCCGAAAGGCAAATACGAAGTGATTTTCAATTCGGATAAGATTTGCTACGGCGGTAGCGGACGTATCCGCAAGCGTATCTATCAAACGAAAAAATGGCACAGTCACGGAAAGGAAGACTCGATTGCGTTCGATCTTCCCAAACTGACGTGCGTTTATTTAAAAAAAATATTTTAACCCAAGGGGGGATAATTTATGCAAAGAAAGAAAGAATGCGTAGCAATGCTTTTGGCAGGCGGGCAGGGCAGTAGACTGTACGCGCTCACCACCAACATTGCAAAACCTGCCGTTGCGTTTGGCGCAAAGTATCGTATTATCGACTTTCCGCTTTCCAACTGTATCAATTCCGGTATTGATACCGTTGGCGTTTTGACGCAATACCAACCGCTTATATTGAACGAATATATCGGTAACGGTCAGCCGTGGGATTTGGACAGAACGTACGGCGGTGTACATATTCTTTCGCCTTATCAGGCGAAAACCCGTTCTTCTTGGTACGAAGGTACGGCAAACGCAATTTATCAAAACTTGCACTTTATGAAAATGTATAATCCCGAATACGTTCTCGTGCTTGGCGGTGACCATATTTATAAGATGGACTACGCAGCGATGCTGAAAGCGCATAAGAAAACGGGCGCGGATTGCACGATCGCGGCGTTGAATGTGCCCCTTAGCGACGCGTCGAGATTTGGTATTCTTAACACCAACCCCGACGGGTCGATTTATCAATTTGAAGAAAAACCCAAAGTTCCCAAGAGTACTTTGGCGTCTATGGGTATTTATATTTTCAACGCGGATAAGCTATTTAAAGTCGGAGGCCAAGCGGTCTTAAGAAAGACAATACTAATGGCCAAC
>JAZSJN010000022.1:0-19237 GCA_045534315.1 Candidatus Scatosoma sp. | reverse complement strand
TGTCTTCCTAAGACCGCTTGGCCTCCGACTTCACGATTATACCCCATCGCCGCCCCTACCGAATTTCTCGTCTTCTCTTCATGCTCTTTCATACGCCTGCGCGCGTGATCAGCAAAGACAATCATAAACGAGCCAAGCGCTATGATAATCGTACATACGCTCCCCCCGACAACTGCGTCCACAAGCGCAACGTCCATTTCTCTTTTAAGGGGAAACGCCGCGAAGAATGCCGTGATAAAAGTCAACGCAGACACACACGCCGTCACCAAACTCAGATACCGCACGGCACGTACGGCAAGATCGTCGTATTTTGTCGAACGGACAAAATTCACAATCGCCGTCACAATACGCCAACAAGCAAACGCGCCGAACAAAAACAACGGCCATTGAGGTATTTGAAAACCCGTACCACCCACGACCATTTCCAAAACGGAAATAGACAGCGCCGCCGACTGTATTAAAAGCATATATCCGCAATAGCGGAATATACCGATCTTCGATTTTTGCAAAAGGTAAAAATCATTTTTATACTTATGCTCGTCCGTTGCCGTCCTTACCAAGATCCCCCCCAAAGTGAGCACGAGCAAAATATGATAGAGTGCCAACGCCCCGTACCATACCGAATCAAACCGTATCGCCATCACCGTTAAAAAAACGGTATATCCGACGTTAAATAACGACGAACAAATTCCCAAGAAAAAGCTTCTAAATTCGTAATTTTTATGCAGATTACGGGTAAATTTATATTTATCCGCTGCTTGTTCTACCCTGTTTTTTAATCGAACTATAAATATCACGAGAACGTACAACGTGTACAGCAAAACAATCGCGCAAATCACATACGCCACGATCGCATAAACGTTGTTACCGTAATCCATCACAATCGTTGCCAAAGCCAAAGGACAAGCAATCAACGTCGTCGCAAAAGCAAGCGTCGCAACCCACGTCGGCGGATTATTTAATTGTTTTAAAAATTTTTTCCATTTGCTCGTCAAAGCCATAACGCCTTCCTTGCCCGTACTTCCTTAGTATTTTTTTCCAAAATACGCGCCTTTTATGCTCCCCGTACAAAGCCTTTTGTAAAAAAATCTATCTTTTTCCGTTTATAAATCAAAGGCAATCGCCGTAATATCGTCGCTGAATTTCCCACCGCTGAATACGCCGAGCGCCGTTTTCAATTTTCCGATAAAATCTTCCGCCCCGCGCGATTGCATGAGCACGCTCTCCGTCCGTTCAATCCCGAACAGCTCTCCCTTAGCGTTCATGCACTCCGTCACGCCGTCCGTGAGCAATACGAGCAGATCGCCGCTCTCAAAGGGCAATTCCTTTTCTTCGTACGTCGCATTTTCCACCCAATTGGAAATGGGCATACCTACCGATTCGATCTCGTGAATGCCGTAATCGTTTTTCAGTAAGATGGGCGCATTGTGCCCCGCCATTACGTACCGCAAAGTTTTCGCCTGTTTGTCAATGCGGACCGCCGCCACCGTTATATACGAACGCTCGTCTTGATCCAGCTCGTTAAATTTCACGTTGAGTTGCGAAAGCGCTTTAGCAAGATCGGGTTCTCGACGGTCCAAACCTGCCTTTACAAACGCCGATAACATACCCGCCGAAATGCCTTTACCCGATACGTCGGCAAGCACGCCGTACGTATTGCCGTTCAATTCGTACACGTCGGGTAGGTCGCCGCCCACGCCAAGGCAAGGAATATACATAAACGAATAATTGACGCCCCCCATACTCTTACCCGCGGGCAACAAACGCTGCTGCATCTGTTGTGCGGAAAGCATCTCTCTTTCAATCTCCGTTTGATAGCTCCCGTCCGTAATCCCCAAAAACAACTTGCCTTTATGATCCGCTGGCACAACACGTATACGCAAGGACAATTTATCCGTATGCCCCGCGCGTTTTACCGTTGTTTGCAACGTTTCCGTCTTTTCCGTACGTTCGGCAACCGCCGTCTTCATTGCGCGATAAAAAGTACAATATTCGCATGCAGAATTTTTCCCGCATGCATTTTCTTCTTGACAACCTACAACGTCCGCAAGCGTACCGTTAGGTTTCACTTCATCAGAAACGGAACGCCGAAACGCCGCGTTCGTGAATTTCACGCGCAGCTTATCGTCAAACACGAATACCCCCTCGGGCATCGCGTTAAGTATTTTTTTATACGTTCCGTTTTGCATAGTTGCTCCGTTGATTATTACGCGCATTACTTGCCGTAAAATCGTCAATAATACATTTTTAATCCCTTACCGATCTTCACGTCAAAAGGTAAGTTGGGATACAACTCCCCATCCAACTGCACCGTGCAAGGCACGAGCGGCTCAAAACGCACACTCTCGCAAAGGAAATGGGTTGTACGCTCGTATTGCGGAAGTTTCCCTTTCATGAGCGTCAATAACGCTTTCACCAGTTTCCATTTGCCTTTGATATGGTCGACTATCATCACGTTCATCAATCCGTCGTTGACTTCCGCAGGTGGGCAAACGGGAATACCGCCGCCAAATTGCGATCCGTTGCATACCGCAGCAAGAAGCGCGTCGTGCTTTTCTTCCGTGCCGTCTTCTTTCCTCACGACGATCGCATAGCCCTTAAACACGAAAAAAGTCTTTAATAGGCTGATAAAATATTTCAGCTTGCCACGCATTTTACCGCGTTGGCAACGCTCCAAAACCTCCACGTCCATACCCAGTCCCGCGACGTTCATACAACGGCGATTGCCCACTTGTAAATAATCAATCTCTTTCGGATCTTTTTTCAAAAACAGTTTTACCGCCTCGGCAGCTTTCAAAGGAATACCCAATTTTTCCGCAAAATCGTTCCCTGTCCCGCTGGGGATCAGTGCCAAGCGGCATTGCGCGGGATTGGAAATACCGTTTAATACTTCGTGCAACGTACCGTCACCGCCCAAAACAATAATATCGTTTTCGCCCCGCTCTGTAAGCTCCCGCACGATTTTTTCCGCTTCGCCTGCAACCGTAGTGGTATGTACTTCGTACTCAATCTGCGCTTCTTTCAGCAAGGCTTCCACAATGCGCAAATTTTTAACGCCGCGCTTTTTTCCCGATACGGGATTGACGATTATGTGTTGCATAAATCCCCTTTTTCGTGCTTTTGTAAAAATCTTTGATTTTTTCTATAAAACTATTATATAACACTTTGCCAAGAATTGCAATTTATTTTCCGATTTGATATACTTAAAATGTAAAAAATTTCTCGAAAAGGACGGAAAAATGTTTACTCTGTTACCAAACAGCCTGATTTCTTTGGCAAAAATCCTGCCAAAGCCCCTTTATATCGTCGGCGGCGCAGTGCGCGATCATCTCATCGGGTTTGAAAACGAAAAGCCTGATTGGGATATTTGCTCGCCCATGCTCGCCGAAGATTTTGCAAATATAGCAACGGCACAGGGCTTTACCGTCAACGCCGTTTATCGCAATACGGGTACAGTCAAGTTTCGCGATCAAGTAAATAACGAGTTTGAATTTTCTTCTTTCCGTTCGGACGAATACGTACGCGGCGTGCATACCCCTGTCAACGTCTTTTTTACAGACGACATCTCTTTGGATGCACGCAGACGAGATTTCACCTGCAACGCCGTCTACTACGACGTTTCCGCGCAAACGTACGTCGATCCTTTGGACGGTATATCTGCGATCAAAGAAAAACGCCTGACGACCGTCGCGCCCGCAAAAAAGGTCTTCGGAGAAGACGGTTTGCGCTTGATGCGCCTTGCCCGCCAAGCGGCACAGCTCGGTTTTTCCCCCGATTGCGAATGTCTTTTGGGCGCAAGAGAAAACGCTGCGCTTATTGACGATATTTCCCCAGAACGTGTCTATACGGAATTACTTTCCATCCTTGCCGCAGATGAAAAACACGGCTTGGTTGGAGGCGCATATCGGGGTTTAAAACTTTTGGACGAAATCGACGTTTTTGAACGGATTTTCCCCGAACTTGCCTTGGGCAAAGGCATGGCGCAACGCGCGGATTTTCACAAATACGACGTTTTGGAGCACTCCTTACGCGCCGTAAAATACGCTCCGCCACAAACGCGACTTGCCGCCCTTTTACACGACGTCGGCAAACCTTTTTGCATGCAGCGGGACGGAAAATATCACGAACACCCCGTTGAAGGGGAACGCCTTGCCCGAAACGTCTTAACCCGCTTAAAAGCGCCTAAAAAGACGGTAGAACGGATATGCGCCCTGGTTAAATGGCACATGTACGACTTGGATTGCAAAACGAGCGAAAATAAATTACGCCGTTTCTTGGTGACAAACTACAATCTTTTGGAAGACTTACTTCTTTTAAAACAGGCGGATTTTTCTGCTTGCATGGACGAGATGCGCGATGCACCTACTTGCGTACGGTGGAAAAACTTGCTCGAAAAAATGCAAAAAGAAAACGTCCCTTTCACGTTAAAACAACTCGACGTGAACGGAAACGATTTGCTAACACTCGGCATACAGCCAAATCAAGTTGCATCGTTTCTACACGCCCTGCTTATGCACGTTGCGTGTAACCCGAAAGATAACGAAAAGGCGCGGCTTTTGCGTCTTGCCGTAGGTATGGAAAAGGGCTTAAAAGTAAAAATGCCCCCTACCGTATCTAAATGAACACTTTTTTTGCACAAAAATAACGACGGAACACCCATCTGTGTTCCGTCGTCTTTTTTTATAATTTTTCTACCGTGATACCGTCTTCGATCGACGTTTCGTAAAAGCTTGCTTTATAACCGATCGCGTCGTGATACGCCTTGCCAACCCGACGGATAAAGCCGTCCACTTCCGTCTTTTTGACAATAGAAATCGTACAACCGCCGAATCCCGCGCCGATCATACGCGAGCCTAAGCACGCTGCTTCCTTTCTGGCAAACGCCGTCAACGAATCCAACTCTTTTCCTGTAACCTCGTACAAATCACGCAAGCTATAATGGCTCTCGTTAAGCAATCTACCCAGCTCCTCCAAATTTCCCGCTTTTAATGCATTCACCGCCTTATGCACGCGATCACATTCCATTACGACGTGTTCGGCGCGCTTTGCCACCACACCCGAAAGTAAGTATTTCAACTCGTTAAATTCCTTGGGCGTGATTTCCGCAAGACATTTCACGTCCGCCTTGGTTTGCAGGGCTTTGAGCGCCGTTTCCACTTCTTGACGGCGCACGTTGTACTTGCTTTCCACAAGGTTATGCGGCTTGTTACAGTTCGCCACAACCAAGCAATATTCTCCCAAATGCAGGGGGACGTATTCGTACGAAAGGTCGGAACAATCCAAAAGTACGGCGTGATCTTTCTTACCCATCGCCGATGCAAACTGGTCCATAATCCCGCAATTTACACCTGCATATTTGTTTTCGGCGCGTTGCGAAATCAAGGCAAGTTGTACCTTATCGTATTCAACGCCTGCATATTCGCTAAACGCTACCGCCGTCGCCACTTCAATCGCCGCCGACGAGGAAAGTCCGCTACCGAACGGCACGGTGCAATCGTAATAAAGATCGCAACCAACGATTTCCACACCGCTTTCCTGCAAATAATAGGCAACACCCGCCTGATAATTACCGATTTTTAATTCCGTATAGCTATCCAATTTATCGGTGCAAAGCTCGACAATCCCGTCGATCCCGCGAAAAGCAAGGCGTACGGTCTTCCCGCCCGTCTTGCGCGCGTATACGTTGCAACGCAAATTCAGCGCCGCAGGAAAAACTTTACCGCCGCAATAATCGATATGTTCTCCAATTACGTTGATTCTGCCCGCTGCCGTAAACAAATCGGTCGGTTCTGCCCCAAATACGTCCTTAAACGCCTGTATCCCTTCCGTTCTCGTCATTTGAATACTCCTTATATATTTCGGAAACGCCCGCACTCACGCCCGTTTCCGTGATTTTTCCACGTTTTCTGGTAAAATACCATGCCAAAAGATAAATAATACCGCCGACAACAAACACGACCGCAATCAGCTGGGAGGGTGTTAAAAAGGAAACAACCGTTTTACCACGCTCATCTGCGCGGAAATATTCGATCACAAACCGCCAAATCCCATATCCGATCATATACATCGGCAAAAGCGGCGTTTGCTGTCTGTTTCTTCCCCGTTTCGCACTCCGCATATACAGCCAAAAGAATATGCCCGCTAAGACAAACAAAAAAATCGTTTCAAAGAGCTGAATGGGCACGACGTTTACCTTTTTGTAAAAGCTCTCCCCAATCCATACGTTGTAATGGGGCACGCCGTACCACGCATCCGTGATCCGTCCATGACAGCAACCGCCCAACAAACAACCAATACGCCCAAAACCATGCGCCATGGGAATAAGCGCCGCGGCAATATTCGCCACGCTGGGAAATTGTTTTTTCGCTTCTTCGCTAAGCTTTAAGGGCTTGGTCAACACAAACCACATCAGTAAAAATACGCCCACACCGACGATCAAACCGCCGTAAAAGGTCAAGCCCGCATTCAGCGAAAATTCTCCTGTTTCTAAAAAGTCGTAAAAGGATTGAAAAAACGCCGCCCCAAGCAATCCAAATAAAATCGCCGTAACGGCAGAAATTACCAACTGCCGCTGCAAGGGAATACTAAATCCCGCCTTTATCGCCATTCTGTCTGCAAGGATAATCGCCGTAACCATACCGACCACCATACATAACTCATAGGCGTGTATACCGAGAAAAAGTTCGCCTGGATACATGGTTTGCTCCTTTTTATTTTTTGATACTGCTATTATACTATATATAAAAAAAATTGTCAATTATACGCAGCTTGAAAAATGAGCAACGAGATAAAATTAGGATCATTGGCTTTAATTTCCCGTAAAATAAAAAATCAACCGCGTCGTCTTAAAACGACACGGTTAAAATTTGCGCCAAACATACAGCCAACGAATCACAACGCTTGCACGTTCACTGCGCGGAGTTTTTCGGGATTTTTGGGATCGGGTTCCGTTTCATACGAAACTTTTTGCCCTTCCTTTAATCTCCTGTACCCCTCAGCTACAATGGCTGAAAAATGTACGAATACGTCGTTGCCGCCCTCATCACCGGCAATAAAACCGTAGCCCTTTTCAGCATTGAACCATTTCACAGTACCCTGAGCCATCTTCGGTACCCCCTTCAATTTACTCAACGATAAATCTGCCGCAAAGTACCCCCGTCATTTTATTCGTTTATACTTCACATTATATCACAAAATTTTTGGCTTTGCAATACTTCCGCTAAAAATTTTAGCACACTTTTCCCCATTTTTTCGTTTTTTTCGGTAAAATAGTAGACTTTTGACGTATTTTAATGCTATAATTTTAACAAAGTGGTCATAGACTACCAAAAAAAGGATTTTTTATGCAGTTTATCAACGTTTTAAAAATTATATTTTTCGGCATTATCGAAGGGATTACCGAGTGGTTGCCCGTATCTAGCACGGGGCATCTTATCATCTTCGAAAAATTCTGCCCGATCAAGAACGTATCAGCGGGATTTATGGATCTGTTCGAGTATTTAATACAACTCGGCGCGATTTTCGCCGTCGTAATCCTGTTTTGGAATAAGCTCTTTCCTCTTGGAAAAGCAAAGCAAACGGACGAAGAAAACACAGGCGGCAAGAGCAAAATCGTCTGGAAAAAAGACGTTTTGACCATGTGGCTGAAAGTAATCGTTGCGTGCGTACCCGCCGTCCTTGCTATCGCGATTGATCAGGTTTTTGAAAAGCTTTCTCCCTTAAGCGAAACTGCAATTATTGCAGGCGCGCTGATCGTGTACGGTATCGTCTTTATCTTGATTGAAAAATGGAACGAAAAACGCAATCCTAAGATCACGGAAATTTCCGCTCTCTCCTATAAATACGCCTTTTTTATCGGTTGTTTTCAGGTGCTTGCGGCGATCCCGGGCACGTCCCGATCGGGTATTACCATTATCGGCGCGCTCCTTTTGGGCGTAAACAGAACGACGTCTGCCGAGTTTACTTTCTTCCTTGCAATCCCCACCATGGTAGGCACGAGCGGCTATAAAATCCTGAAATTTATCATGGACGAAGGCAGTATTGCGGGCGCAGAAATTGGGTATCTTCTAATCGGTATGGCGGTAGCGTTTGCCGTGTCCATGGTTGCAATCAAATTCTTAATGAACTTTGTGAAAAAACACGATTTCAAGGTATTCGGCGCGTACCGCATCCTACTTGGCGTTGTGGTGATCTCTGCTTTGATTATCCCCGCTTTACTTTAAAAATAAACCTGTTTATGAAAAAACCGAGGTTTCAAAAAACGAAACCGCGGTTTTTTATTGTACTCTTAAATAAGTTTTGCGCCTGCCTTTGTCAAAACGTCGATTGCCTTTTCGGGCGTCGCCGTTTTAAAGGCAATTTTTGCATGCCCATCCACGCCTGCGTACGAATACATATATTCTACGCTAATGCCGCCGTCGCCAAGCGCGATGAGCAAATCGGACAGCGCCCCCGCTTTATCGGGTACTTCTAACCCAACAAGTTCCACTTCCGACGAGATATACCCCGCTCCTTTCAACGCGGTAAGCGCCTTAGCGTTGTCTTCGGTAATCAAACGCAAAATACCAAAATCCTGCGTATCCGCAATCGACAGAGCCAATAAATTGACGTTGGCGTCTTTTAAAACTTTACAACACGCGCTTGCTTTGCCTGCTTTGTTTTCCAAAAATACTGCGATTTGTTTTATCATAATTTTCTCCTATCCGTAATACGTTTAGCCTTTCCTTCGCTACGCGTAACCGTACCGGGCGAAACAAGGGTGATCTTTGCGCTAACGGAAAGCGCAGACGCCATATCCGACGTCAACTTTTTGCGGATTTCTTCCACGTGCGCCACTTCGTCAATAGAAATGTTGGGCGAAAGTTCCACCACGATCTCCATCGTATCGAGATTGTTCACGCGATCAACGTTGATATGATAGTGGGGCTGAATATCCGCATTCTTCAAAAGCACGCTCTCGATCTGGGACGGGAATACGTTAACGCCGCGGATAATCAACATATCGTCGCTTCTGCCCGTGATTTTGTTCAGTTTCACCGTCGTTCTACCGCAAGGGCAAGGATCGGCGTTCAAGCTAGCGATATCCCTCGTTCTGTATCTGAGCAACGGCATCCCCTCTTTGGTAAGCGTCGTGATAACAAGTTCGCCCGATTCGCCGTAAGGCAATGGTTCGAGCGTATCCACGTCCACGATTTCGGGATAGAAATGATCGTCCTGGAAGTGCATACCCGTCTTGAACTGACAGTCGCACGCAACGCCCGGCCCTGCAATTTCGCTAAGCCCATAAATATCGCAAGCACGAAGCCCAAGCCGTTTTTCAATGTCCGCACGCATGCCTTCCGACCAAGCTTCCGCGCCGAACACACCCCCTTTAAGTTTAATATCCACACCTGGCTTTAAACCGAGTTTTTCGATTTCTTCCGCCAAGTAAATGATATACGACGGAGTACAGCAGATAATATCCGCGCCAAAATCGGTAATAAGCTGAATTTGCTTTTGGGTGTTACCCGCCGACGCGGGCACAACGCACGCGCCAAGACGTTCGCCGCCGTAGTGCATACCCAAACCGCCCGTAAACAGACCGTACCCGTACGCTACGTGGATAACGCTGTCTTCGTCCGCGCCTGCCATCACAAGCGAACGCGCCGCGCAATCCGCCCACACGTCAATATCTTTTTGGGTGTAACCTGCCACCGTCAGCTTGCCCGTCGTTGCGCTAGACGCATGCAAGCGTACCAAGTCGCGACGAGGACGCGCCATCATACCAAACGGATAGGCGTCGCGAAGATCCTGCTTTACGGTGTACGGCAATTTATAAATGTCGTCAATGGATTTAATATCGCTGGGTTTGAGCTTCATCGCGTCCATCTTTTCACGGTAAGGTTTCTGGTTTTCGTACACGTACTTGACCATTTTTACCAATCGTTCCGATTGGAGCACCTTCTTTTGATCAAGGCTCATTGTTTCCAATTCTTTCTGAAAATATTGCATATCATTTTTTCCTTTGTTGCAGTTTTTCCTGCAGCTACCGCAACACGCGGCTTTTATTCTCTCTATATTGATTTTATTGATTTCCCTTTACGCCCTTTCGAACCCAAGCTCAAAAGCTTTCAAATTTAACGCGCGGAATTTTTCAGGCACGCAAGCAGCCACCGCCGCCGTCATAATTTCTTTATCAAAACCATACAGCTTACACAGCGCGCCAAGCATAACGATATTCGTCGCTTTTGCGCTGCCAGCCTCTACCGCCCATTCCTGCGCCGCAATAAAATGTACGTTATCATTTTCAGCAAGCAGTTTTTCTTTTAATCCGTCGGGGTATTTCGCCGCGCCCGTAATACAAGGCATCGGCAATATCTTTTCATCGTTGGCGAGCAACACCCCGCCTTTTTTTAAATAATGCTTTACGCGCGCCGCTTCCAAGCCTTCAAACGCCAAAATTACGTCCGCGCTCCCTTCCCAAATTACGGGAGAATAAATTTTATCACCGATTCGCACGTGGGTAACTACGCTGCCGCCGCGCTGACTCATACCGTGAATTTCGCTCAGTTTACAATCCTTACCCGCAAGCATGGCATATTTGCCGAGCACACGGCTCGCAAGCCACGTACCCTGTCCGCCTACGCCCGCAATTAAAACGTTCATCATATCATTCGCCCTCCTTTACAAGCGCGTGGAAAGGGCATACCGCAGCGCAAACGCCGCAACCCGTGCATTGATTATGATCAATCACCACGCCGTTTTCGCCCATACTGATTGCAGGACAGCCGATACGCATGCACACGCCGCAATTCTTACAATCAACGACGTTCATCTTCGGTTTTGGCGATTTATCGAGCAGCGCGCAAGGGCGTTGCGCAATAATCACGCTGACTTCGGGCGAATTGATTGCCGCTTTTACCGCCTTTTCCACCGCTTTGACGTCGTACGCATCCACGATCGCAAGATCCTTGACACCGCAAGCACGGCAAAGCTCGTCCAAAAGCACCACAGGCGCGGGCTCGCCTTTCAAATTTTTACCCGTTGCGGGGTGCTGTTGATGCCCCGTCATACCCGTCGTAGAGTTATCCAAAATCATCAGCGTAATGCCGCTTTGGTTATACACGGCGTTGATCAAACCAGTTACGCCGCTGTGCAAGAACGTCGAGTCGCCAATGACCGCTACGTTGCGGCTAGCGCCGTCCGTCGCTTTTTTCATGCCGTGCGCCATACCTACGGACGCGCCCATACAAACACAGGTATCCACCGCGGAAAGGGGTGCTACCGCACCCAACGTATAACAGCCAATATCGCCGTTGACCGTCAGTTTCAATTTATTCAAAACGTAGAACACGCCGCGGTGCGGACACCCCGCACACATAACGGGAGGACGCGCAGGTACGCTTTCTGCCGCCGCAACTTCGTCCGCCGCCAGCCCAAACGCCGCCTTGATTTTCGGTACGGAAATTTCACCCTGCAACGAGAACAACGATTTACCTTCACAGGCAATTCCCGCTGCCTTTAACGTGTCTTCGATAAACGGTTCTAATTCTTCAATAACGTAGAGTTTGCTTACCTTTTTCGCAAACTGCGCAATCGCGGGCACGGGTACGGGGTGTACCATACCGATTTTATACACGTTGGCGTTGGGTAACGCTTCTTTTACGTATTCGTACACTACGCCCGAACACACCACACCGATTTCCTTTTCGTCGGTGTATTCCGCGCGGTTACACGCCATCGTGCAAGCGTATTGCATAATATCCTTATCCCGCTGTTCTACGACTACGTGGCGTTTGATCGCGTTGGCGGGCATCATAACGTATTTCGCCGCCGATTTTTCATACGGCTTTACGCCAACTTCTTCCCGATCGCAAAGCTCCACCATGCCGTGGGAATGTGCCACGCGCGTCGTTTCACGGAGCAACACGGGCGTATCGAATTTTTCGCTGAGTTCATACGCGAGCTTGACAAATTCTTTGGCTTCGCCCGCATCTGACGGCTCTAACATGGGCACGTGCGCGCTGCGCGCATAGTAACGACTGTCCTGCTCGTTTTGCGAAGAGTGCATGCCAGGATCGTCCGCAACGACGATCACCAATCCACCGTTGATACCCGTGTACGCCACGGTAAACAAAGGATCTGCCGCCACGTTCAGCCCGACGTGTTTCATACACGCCATTGCCCTTGCACCGCCAACTGCCGCGCCGATCGCCACTTCCACAGCGACCTTTTCGTTGGGCGCCCATTCCGCATATACGTTTTCGTGTTTTACAAAATTTTCCGCAATTTCCGTGCTAGGCGTACCAGGATAAGCGGAAAGTACCTTTACCCCCGCTTCGTACGCGCCGCGCGCAATCGCTTTGTTTGTCAACATCAATTCTTTCATATCTCTTTTCCTTTCGTTTTTTACCTAAATTTTTCCGCGAGCACGGCTCTGTCCACGTCTTTGACAAAACCGTTGAACGAACAAACGCAAACGATCTCGCCAGCCCCGTCGCGCAAAATTACCTCGCTGACGGTGTTATGCCCCGCGCGCACCTTTTCCCGCGCCGTTGCAATGACGTACGGGGGCTTCGCCGCGCGCACGTAATCGATATGCCCGCATTGCGTTACCGTTACGGGGTGAATTAGATTTGCGTGTATCGCAAACGCAAAGTCCGCCAAAGTGTACAACATTCCGCCCTGCGCGCTACCGTTCGCATTAAAGCAATCTTCCGTGATCGGAGCGCGTACTACCGCTTTTTCGGCGTCTAATTCCAAAATCTCCGCCCCGATCTTCTTTACAAATTGATCGTAAGCGAAAATTTTTTTCGTCAATTCTACGTCCGTCATTATGAAATCCTTAAAAAATATTATATACCAAATATTATAACACGCAAAGCGCTTTTTGTCAATATCCGCGCAACAAAAAAACGGCATGTTTTCCAACGTAAACAAGCCGTTTTTTCGATTTTTTCCATTTGTTTATTTGATCGTTTTTACCAAGGCGTAGCCTTCCACTACCAGATCGCTCTTTCCGTCTTTCCAAGAGCCCATACGTTCCCACGTGTGCGGACCTACGTACAAGGGATCTTCTTCAACCGTGTGGAAGGGCCCCATCAAGTTACGGTTGCCGATCGTGAGCACAAGCTCGATCTCGTTTTCACCTTTGCGCAAATATTTGGAAACGTCTAACTTGTTTCCGAACATCATTTTGCCTGCATAGGCGCCGTTGACTTTGACTTCGATCAAATGGTAATTCCAATCGATCACAAGATCCCGATTCGTATCGTCTACATACACCGTTTGTTTGAGCGCAATATCCCCCGCAAAGAACGGATTCCCTTCTTCTACAAGATCGCTAATTTCCGTTTTTTGTGTTCCTAAACGGAAATTGTCGCCAATGTAAATTGCTTCCTTTTTCCCTTTCTTGAAATCGCCGTATACGCCGAAATCCCCACGCAGGAAAATCGCTTCTATATCCGTATCGTACGCAAGACAGTTTTTCAAACTTTCCGTTACGTTTTCGCCAAAGAGCGCGTAATATACCTGTTCGCTCTGATAAAAATCAATCTCGATCACTACTTCGTTTTTACCCGTCTTTACGCAATTGGAAATATCATATTCGATCAACGCTTTTTCCAGTTCTACCGAGCCGATTTTTTCGACTTTTTCGCCGTTTACGGACACGCAAATCGTATTGGTATCTTCGGCAAGCAACGCGCATTTGGTGGGGGGCGTGTCCACGTTGAACTCGTATTTGAGATACAATTTCCCCTTATATCTATGTTGCAACATTTCATTGAAAACGCCCATGTGGTGGGTAGGTTCGCTGTACGTTACCCCATCCGTAGAATAGCGGATATAATCGATCGTGAAGAAATTTTCCACGTCGCCTTCAATTTTAAATTGCTTGCCCAAACGGAGCGGTTTGCGCGCAATTTCTTTTTCGGGCGTTTCATTACTGAAATAGAGTAAATAGGACTGCCCTTTGTCAAAATGCAATTTGGTAGGCACGATCGTATATTCGTCTTTTAAAATATCGTAGGACGAGAACGACGTCGCGCCTTTGAGCGTAAATTCAATTTCCGTTTCGTCGCCTACGTTGACGGCATACAGGAAATATTTCCCCTCGCTGTCTTTTCGGAGCGTCGAACGTACGGTGGGATTTTGCGTACCCGTGTAAAGCTGCGACGAAATGATTTCCGCAAAATCCGTATTCGTTTCCACGTAATCGTAGTTGTATTCGTTCCATTCAAGGTACGTCGGCTTTTCGTCCAAAAACAATACCTTGCCGCCGTTTTCTACAAACTTTCTAAGCAGAACTTCGCTGGTTTTATCCATGGTGTAGAGTTTCGGGAATACGATATACTCGTACGCGCAATTGCCAAGAATGAGCTTTTTGCCTTCCACTTTGCCGTATTTCGCAAGGAGCGTTTCGTCCAAAAGGTGGAAGGGAATTTGTTTTTGTGTAAGCGTATCCACGGCATCCAAGAGTTTAATATCCAAATCGCCTACCGATTTGTATAAAGGCTCGCAGAAACGTTTGTATACAAAATAAGTACTACGCAAGGGGTGGAACAGTCCCACGTTGACGATTTCTTCGCTCTCGGCAAGGGTTTTGCCAAGATAGGAAAAATAATCGTTAAATTCTTTAAAATTCTTTTTAATCCAAGGATTGACGTCCGAAAAATGCGCGGGATAATCGCGTTTTCTTTGCCCGTGTTCAGTATAGGGCAAAAGGTGCTGACACATCAAATTGATACCGCCAACGTATTGGAATTCAGCAATTTCTTTCAGCTGTTGGGGGCTGACGTCCCAACCGCAACAAGCAAACGTTTCGGTAAGCGTCTGCTTTTTACCAAGTTGCGCTGCAACCGACGACACCTGCTTGGGCGCAAGCGGACCGCCCGTCCATTTGCCAAGCCAATCCATTCCGGGGATATGTTCAAATTCGTAAAAAGGCATAATACCGGCGCAAGCTTCCATTTGCGCGTGCATGACTTGCTCTTCTACGTAATGCCCCGTCAGTTTATAGCCGTTGTTATCGCACCAGGTATAAATCTTTTCCGCAAAGTTTTTCAGCATCAATTCCTGCATGCCTTTCCAAAATTTATAACGAAATTCGCGATAACCCTTTTTTTCTACAAACAGCAAACCCAAGCCGTCGTAAATATCTTCCCCGTACGTATCGGCAAAATATTTTGGCATAACACGGGTATACGGCGTGTCCCAACGGTAATATTGCGGTTCGTCCGTGAAGAACCCTTTCAGATCGTACGTATCACGCTTTTTGTATTCTTCGTGAGTTGCCGCCAAGAATTGATCCACCACTTCGCCATTTAAAATGTCGGCTGTAGACGCCGAATAATGCTCGTACACGTTCAGGCAGTTTTCACAAGGAATATTCGTTCGTTTGAGCACGTCCCCCGCCAAATCGTAAGAAACCGTCGCTTTTTCGTCGAACTCTCCTATCTTAAACGTCAAATATTTATCGTGGTTTTCGATATTATCCAACAATTTTCCGCCTACAAACCCGCTGGGCCAACCGTTTTCGTCATAGGCGTACGCTTCCATGCCGAGTTTTTGCGCTTTTTCCGAGCAAGCCTTAATACAGTTAAACCACTTTTCGCCGAGATATTCCGTTTTTAAACCGCCGCGCGCGTGTATGAAAAAACCGCCCACGCCGTTTGCGTTCATCCATTCGACCTGCTTTACCAGCCCTTCTTCGTCCAGCTCGTCATTCCACGACCAAAAAGGGATGCATTGATATTTTTTTTCAACTTGTTTCATAATACTTTCCTTTTTTTTGTTCACTAAAAAACGACGAAATCAGGGCGTTTGTTTCGTCCTTTTTCGCCGTTTATCAGTCTTAGAGTAAATAATAGGGCATATCTGCGCCCACTTCCACGCGCGCAAATCCGTCCTTTACCACTTTCTTCACGCACGGTTTCTTTGCCGCGCTCTTCTTTGCAGGCGCTTTTTTCGCAGTCTTTTTAACTTCTGCGGGTGCTCCTTCTACGGGCGCGACCAACTTTTCCACAACCTGCGGATCCGGATTGGCGATCACGTGGCTGTTTTCCATGTCGGGAGCGGAACTTTCTACCTTCGAATAACCGTTGTTTTCTACTCTTTTGATTGCATTTTTACCGATTGGCATACTCTATAATCTCCTTTGCAAGTTGTGTATATTCCACCGCGCTGCGGCTGGATTTTTTGTAAGCAACGACGGGCTTGCTGTTGTCCTGCGCCCATTCTACTGCGCTGTCCACGCGCACGTAGTTTTCAAAAAGGCGGGTGTTTTCCAACTCTTTCAGCGTTTCCATCGTCTGTTTAAAATACTTCTTGCGTTCGTCCGCCTTTGTCACGGCAATACCCAAAATTTCAAGCTTGGACGCGATACGCTTTGCCTGTTCGCAAAACTCGAACATATTCGCCAAACCGAACAACCCCCACGGGCTTGCCTCTACGGGAATTACCACATAGTCGGACGCGCACATAATATTCATCACCCAACCGCCCAAGGTCGGGGGCGAATCGATCAATATATAATCGTAATACCCCTTTGCACGAACGCGTTCAAGGCACTTTTTCAAAATCGTTTCGCGTTGCCATTTGCCAAACAGATCAAACTCGATCGAACTCATCAAGGACGTGGACGGTACAATATCGAGATTTTCAATGCCCGTCGGCACGATAAAATCGTCTAAATCCTTTTCCCCGACGACGGCGCGATAGATATTCTTCTCGCCCTTAGCGTATTCATACGCCGTTTCCTCGTCGAAAAACGAAATTGTCAAATTCAGTTGCATATCCCCGTCGATCATCAGGATCTTTTTCCCCGACAACGCCAAAGCGCAGCCGACGTTGGAGCAAGTAGTCGTTTTACCGCTACCCCCTTTATTGTTCGCAAATGCAATCACTTTCGTTTTGCTCATATTTTCTCTCCGTATCTTTTTATAACAGCCAAGTTTCTAACTGTCCGTCTTTCTTTGGTTCTTCCTTTTTTTCTACGGTCGGTTTTTTCACAATCGGTTTCGTCGGTTTTTTATCCCCGTCGTCCTGCAAAAATGCCGCCAATTCCTTAATTCCTTCGCCCGTAATCGAACTGACGGGAAACACCTTTTTACACCCCGCAAGCTTTAACCAACGAGTAACACGTTCCACGTTGCCGTCGGGTTTATCAATACCCGAAACAATCCCGATGACTTCGCGGTTGACCATGCTTGTCAAACAGGGCGAAAAGATGGAATACGGCTCGTTAGACGAAAGCACCAACCCCACCACGTCCGCTTCGTACGCATATAAGGCGAGCGCGCCGCTCGTTTCACGGCGTTCGGTATATTCGCCCGGCGTGTCGATAACGGTGTCGAGATAATTGACGTACTGCGTCTTAAAATATTTAATTTCTTCACCGCGCAAAGCTTGCGTTAAGGTCGTTTTTCCCGCCGCAACTCTGCCGATCAACATTAGCTTTTTCATGGGTTTATCCAACTAAAATTAGGTTTTTGTCAATTCGCAACAAGCATAACCAAGCTTGTTAATGCAATATTCTCTAATCGCCGTAAACGCCGATTCTACGGACGAAACACTGCCCGTGATAATGAGCGTGCCCGTAAATCTGTCTACGAACCCGATTTCCGCGCCCGAAGATTTCATGGCGATATCTGCCGCGATAACCGCGCTTTCGTACGGAATAACCGTCAAAACGCCGATCGCGCTCTTCGTGTAATCGGTCTGCGGGTCAAGCCCGAGTTTGGTATACAGTGTTTCACCGGGGTTTGCGATAATGTGGCAAAGGGTGATCTGTTTACCAGGGACAAACTCTTGTATAATTGTCATTTTATCTTGTAACTGCATATGGTTACCTTCCTTTTAGAACCTGTGTTAATTTTTCGGTCGATTACTCTCTCGTCCCCATGCGGAGTTACTCTACACACGCAGGGAAAGACAGTAAGACTAGCTGCAAGATTATCTTGCTTAACCGCCGATTTGGCATTTAAGACCGCTTTCTTCCGCCACCGAAAGTAAATATTCCATTCTCTCTTGCGCAGGCGGTTCTACGCCTTTCAACGCATAATTTCTATCCAACCCCGCGTATTTATCCTGCCCCAAACGGTGATACGGGAGCAAATGATGCTCTCTTACGCCGGGCAAACTCGCCGCAAAACGGGATATCGCGCGGATTTCTTCCGCGGTATCGTTAAAACCGGGCACAACGGGGGTACGGATTACGAGCTGTACGCCGCTTGTCGCCAAACGTTTTGCATTCTCCAAAATCCGCTCGTTCCCAGCCGCCGTAAATTCTTTGTGTTTCGCCGAATCCATGTGCTTGATGTCCATCAAATACAAATCGAGATAGGGCAAAATCTTTTCGATATTTTCATAGGGAGCGTTCGCCGTCGATTCCACCGCCGTATGCAAACCGTTTTCCTTGCACGCGTGGAGCAAATCCCTTGCAAAATCGGGCTGACCTAAAATTTCCCCGCCCGACAGGGTAATCCCGCCGCCGCTACGCCAATAATAATTTTCGTCCGCGAGCAATTCGGGCAAAATCTCCCCCACCGTCACGTCCCTGCCGACGATCTTTTCCTTGCCGTTTTCCTGCATGGTTTGAATCTCGTACGACTGCGATTCGGGGTTGCAACACCACGCGCAACGCATGAAACAGCCCTTAAAAAAGACAATGGTACGAATTCCCGGTCCGTCGTGGATCGAGAAACGTTGAATATTGAATATTCTGCCTTTCGTACCGTAAATATCCATAATAATTCCTTGCAATGATTTGGCTATCGCCATGATTTGACTTCGTCATGCATTGAAACCCCGCGGCTTTCATGAATCGCCGACTCCGTTGGTATTCATGCGGCTTTGCCTCAACTCATTAAAAGCCTTGCTGCGTTCTATTGATAATATCGTCCTGCAACGACCGCGACAACGTCGTAAACAATGCGCTATACCCTGCTACACGAACGACAAGCGTCTTATACTTTTCAGGATTCTTCTGCGCGTCGAGCAACGTTTCACGCGTAACGACGTTGAATTGCATGTGCATACCCTTTTGGTCGAAATACGAACGGATAAGCGCCACAAATTTGGTCAACCCACTCATACCAGCAAGCGCCGAAGGGTGGAATTTTTGGTTGAGCAACGTACCGTTGGACGCTACGCCCTGTTCCAATTTCGCCACCGAGTTCGCCGTCGCCGTAGGACCTTTTACGTCCCTGCCCGACGCAGGACCGATACCGTCCGCAATCGGCGTGAACGCCAATCTGCC